>JAZUQD010000320.1:0-7087 GCA_045605505.1 Pradoshia sp. | reverse complement strand
CTCATGATTAGCTTGGCCCGGATCCAAACCTTCTTTCATCAACAACCCAGCGATATTCTCTACTCCACGCAAAGCGGCTATATGCAAGGCTGTATTACCGCTACTATTCGTATCATCCAGTTTATCTTTATGATTCTTGATGGCTACAAGAAACGTATCATAGGCTTCTTTATATGCCTTTTCATCGTCGGGATCGCCGATTGAAAAGACAAGCATAACAAACAATGGATTGTCAGAGTGGGGTGATACATCTGCTCCGTGCTCCAAGAGTACGCCGGCGATTTTATAATTCTGACTCATTATAGCTGAATCAAGTGGTGTTATCCCATCTTTATTCGCCTCTAAAGAAGTATGTTTATTTGAAACCAATTCTTTTACTCTATCTAAATTGCCAGTGGCAATGGCCTCTGTCAGTTTCTCTTCATTCTCTTTTTTCGCTTTTGCATTACTTTTTTCAGTAAAGCTGAAGATACCAATAACGATAGCCAATATCAGGAATGCAGATACTGACAGGATGATTTTCTTTTTCATATAGTTGTCTCCCCTGAGCTCTTCCTTAAAGAAATCGACTCACTCTAACATGCAGAGTGAGTCTTTTTACTTTCTTAATATTTTGAATTGCCGTTTCCATTTTCTCCGCTTCCAGGTGCTATAACATTCACTTTAAGATCTGCCGTATAGTGGATTCCTAAATCATCTATAAGTGTAATCTTAACCACTGTTTGACCGATTCGATTTCCGGTAAATTCGCCATCTGCGTTAATGGATACGTAATAATCATCCGCACTCTTATATATTCTGGATGTAATGTTTGTTGCGTCTTTAGGTACAGGATCATAATAATTAATGATAGAAAGAGTTTCACCTTTTTCTATTTCAACTTCCTCTAGAACACTAATTCCTTTAAGAGGCTGCCCGACATTTACAGTTACCTCTGTTGAAGCATTACCATCCTCAGAGGATACTAATACCATACCTTTTCCGGTACCTACTCCTTCAACTTTGCCATTCTCATCTACGCGTACAATATCAGGATTCAAAGACTTCCAAATAAGTTTCTTATTTGTAGCATTATCTGGACCTACATCATACGTAAGCTGATATTTATCAAATTTATTGATTGATAGAGGGTTTGGTGTGATTTCAATCCAGCCTACTGGTACTGAGGTAACCTTAATGGCTGCTGTTTTTCTAATCAATTCACCGTCTTTTGTTATGCCAATGACAGTTAGAATTGTATCTCCCTGTTTCAGACCTGTAATAGTGAAGTTTTCTTTATCGATGGATGCAATCGTTGGATCACTCAAAGTTAAGGTAAGGCTGTCTCTGTTTTCAGCGGGATCTGTTTTAATGGATAAGCCTTTTGTTTCCCCAACTTGTACATCCATATCTTCTACACTTATACTGTTCACATATTTGCGAACCGTAACATCTGCCTCTTTTTCCATTACTTTTCCAAAGACATCCGTTACTTTTACTTTTACCTTCGTCTTCCCGTCTTTTAAAACTTTTGCTGCACCTGTCTCAGGGTTAATGCTTATAATGTCTCCATTACTCCCTTCTGACCATTCGATACTTTTAATCCCTGCATTACTCGGAACTAAATCAAGATCAAGCGAAAAATTCTTATCTACATCCTTACTTAATTCAAACGTTGCAGGGAAGTTAACTTTCTCTAGACCATTTTCAGCAACAAGTGTTAACTGGTTAAACTGGACATTCTCATCTTTTTTGAGAGCATTCTTATAACGTAGCGTCGAATCCTTTAATATATATTCTTGTTTCTCAGTTGGTTTTACATTAACCGTAAACGTAACAGGTTCCGCTCTAAAAATAGTTCCTACTTTTTTATAAACGATATTATTTAATGTTTGTGTATAGATTAGTCCTGACGTAAGTGTGCCGCTTGTTTTTCCTGACCCGCTGACTTCCATATCCGCAGGCAGTTTTTCCGTTAATGTCACATCATTTAAGGTGACAGTTGTTCCACTAATTGCTTTAGCAAGCTCTCCTGTTATATCTTGTGGCGTAATTGTATAGGTAATCTCCGTATTCTCATTAACCTTAATTGGGTTAGAGGCTTGAACAGTCCGGTTAACTTGAAGATTCGTCTTCAGCTTGACCACTTTCACATTTAACTCTTTAGTTGCTTTGGCACCCTTGGCATCAATCGCTTCGATTCGGATAGCAGCATTTCCTCCCTCAGGTAAACCGTGAGGGATTGGCTGAACGATCGTCGTACCATTACTTACATTCTTTTGTTCAAATACAAGCTTGTTATTAACATAGACCTTGGTTGCAATCTTTTTATCCCTCAAATCAAAATCCTGTATATTATAGGCAAGTTCAATATTTTGATTAGATGGAATTAGATCATTCTCATTTGGAGAAATAACCGTTATCATTGGCGCATGGTTCGATCCTAAAAAGGCCCGATACATGGTGTTTATGAATAGCTTCTGCTCCCAATCAGGAAATCCCGTATTTGTATGACCGGTTCCAGAATACGTAATATTCCCTTTGGAATACGTATAGTAATGATTCCAGCTGTCATTTTCATCGCGGATATTACTGGAATCCTTATTTGGTGCCTGATCACTTTTAATGTTATACCACGGGATGACACTCATATCTTCAAGATTTAAGGTAAAGTATTGATTATGTGTAAGAGCAATATCTTTTGCGTAAGGTTTTTTTTGACTTCTTTCTTTTTCCATATTATATGGATAACTTGTCATAATTCCGCTATTTACATTCGCAGTGGAAGTAGAAGGATACGGGGCATTATAGCCCAAATTCGTTTTGGGATCGATTTGGCCTGATATTGCTTTAAAATTATTCAGCCAACGGTTATTTGAATTACTACCCCTACCTTCTTTTTCAAAAATCGTATCGTGCGTAAACATAACGCTTTGTTCCGAGCTAATAAATGTCTCTAATGAAGTGGATGAATTTTCATTTAAGTTGGTATTGTTATACTCATCACCAAATCCAAAAATAACCATATCGTATTTTCCGTTAATTTGCGTATGCGAATTGGTACCCGTTGAAGCATTAAACTTCTCCATGTTAGTGACATCGATATTAATTTTATATTCGTTCGTTTTCTCTAAGTAGGATTGGTTCATGTTGCCGGGCTTTAACAAACTGCTATTATAATTAGTATTCGGGGTAACCTGCAGGACTTTCAGTTCAACGGTTTGATCGACAAACTTAATCATTCCTTTTTCATAGTCCTTAAATCCCGTACCATTATCGATTAGTTCAAGCTTCCAATAACGGACTCCTGAATAACCCTTCGGTAATTGAAACGTGATTACGCTATTTTGTGAGGTGACTGGTATTTCTTTGACAATCTCATCAGTACTATATTGATCATTAAAATCAGAATCAATCGATAACCGAGCCTTTAAATCCCTGGACTCAATATTCACAGGCTTTTGCACCGTAAAATTAAAGCCTAGATTGTCACCATCCTGATAAGCAGTTGTTTCACTTGGTTTTGTGGTGAGTGAAAACCTCGGGCCCGTTGAGTTAGTATTACCTAGAAATGAATTTATCTCTTCTCTGGGAAAATCGTGCCAGAGTATGAACCGGGTATAGGTAAATACATTTGGTTTATTTAGAAAAGATTCTAACTGCCCCAATATTCCCTTATGAGAGTATATAGTATTACTATTTAATATGACCGGCTTGCCCTTATTGATAAAACTATTAATAATTTCCTGTAATTTTAAACTAGTAATATCGTTCTGTATGGATGTTGTATTATGATTTTTATCTGTCACTTTGGTGTGCGAATATGTTCCTTCCATAATAGCAATCATGTCATATTTTCCATCTAACTCTTCTCGTAATGCCACAAATTTTTTCATAGGCATTGACGTATACTCATAATTGCTCGTTCCTAAAAAATCTTTCAGTTTAGAAGGGTAATTATTTATATTGTCGTATATCTCCAAAACTCTTATTTTTGGAGTACTTTTCGCTCCCTCCGCGACATGAGGAGCCTGAATTACAGTTGAAAATAAAATGAAAAAAGTGATCACGAGCCTTAGCCCTCTTTTCATAAAGCCACCTCCTAACTTGTTTTTTAAATAGAATCTATTACGCAACTCATACAATTTACCTATTTTATTACTTATCATTATACAGTCTTTACCATTATTTTGTATATTTTTCAAAAATATTTTATCCTTCTTTTATAGATCTAGATAAACCTTTATCCAATTGATTTACAAAGAATGGCGGATAACTATTCGTTTTCTAATAATAGTAAGACTACTCGATGTGAGCATTAGTTTAATAGACTCTCCAGCTCGCTTTCATATATAAATATAATCAATTGTTTGATATATAAAACAATTGATTATGATGCTCTCCCAAAATTAATCGTTTTTATTAACAAAAAAAGACGTATTCTCCATCCTAAATAGGCAGAATACGTCTTGTTTATTTACTATATTGTGCAACCTTGTTACGGCCAGCCTGTTTTGCTCCTGTATACATGGCTCGGTCTGCATGGCGGATTAACGATTGAGGATCATCCGCATCAAATGGAGCCGTTGACACTCCAATGGATGCCGTCACTCTCACTTTAATCTTTGTGCGATCATTACCCAAATCTGATACTAGTTCATATGGTTTTGTACCAATTTTTTGACGTGCCAGTTCGGCAAATTGATAGCCTTCTTCAATGCCCGCACCAGGGAGTACGAGCACGAATTCTTCACCGCCATATCTGGCTGCAATCCCCTTATACCTAACAAGAGAGGATAAACGTTCTGCTACCTGGTATAGCACATCATTTCCACTCAAATGCCCATAAGAATCATTTATTGATTTAAAATGATCCAAATCCATTAATATGAGGGTCAATTTATCTAATTTTTTATCCCTAATCAAGTTAAACTGGTCTTTTAAGTAATCTTCAAGGTAATAGGTATTATAAAGCTTCGTTAATGAACAGCGTTCGCTTTTTGCTTTTGTTTCCTCATAATGTTTTGCATTTTCATAAGCTGAGGCAAGATAGGAGGAAAGGATATCAGCAATCATTAGCTGATTTTTTTCAAAGAAGTTTTTTCTCGAAGAAATATAGAGAACAATCCCTTCCATTTGCTCCCCCTTTAAAACAGGGACAATTAATATACTTTCTGCCCAATCCGGCATCCCATTATTTCTATATTTCTTTAAGGAGGCAGAGTTGTGAATTAATAAGGATTGTTTCGACTTCCATACTTCCCCTATCAAACTGTCGGTTGCGGAGATTAAATTTAAGTGAGGCGTACTCAGCTCATTCTTACTTTCAAAGCGTAGCATACGAAGGCGATTATTTGTCTTTGCATCTACACCAAAAATATAGGTTTCCTCCACCGGGAAAATCCCAGTAGCTTCATTGATAAATAAATCTAGTACTTGCTTGATTTCCAATCTATCCGTTAACCTGTGGCCAATTTGGCTGGCTTTTTGCAAATCTTCATTTACTTTTCCAGCCTGATAATACAATCTCATTACCATAGCCAGGCTGACAAGCGGTATACCGACAATTATGATGGATACCAAACCCAATTCCTGATAGGTTGAATACAATAATAAACCGATCGGAAAGATGATAATACTGGATACTATATCTGCAACCTGATCTTTTGCAACGAACTCTACTTTTGTTTCGTATACAAATAGGTCTATTAATAAAGCACATACAAAATTCGATAGAAACCAAACTATTTGATGAATGACAATCAATGAGAATATACTCAAATCCAATAAATTTAGATCGGAATGCTGACCACCAAGCCAATAGTATATTAAACCGCTTGTTACTGAATTGATGAAAAACATCAGGGAATTCATAGGAATGCGGAAAAATTCCTCTTTATTTATTTTTATTCGATAAAGGATTGTCATTACCCCGATTTGCGAAAGGACAATCTCCACAAACAGTCCGTACTGAAGGAAGATAGCCAACGATACTCCCTGAAGGAGAAAAATCGGCATTCCATTTATCATAATAGGATAGTAGGTAATAATGCAAAGCAGTAATAGGAACAAAATAATATCTATTGAAAATAGGTTTCCTATTACTGGGTACTCTGTATAAGAAATAAAAATACCTGTAGGGACGATCAGAAGCCACAGTATCCAAATAATGAAGCGTTTTTGTCTAGTAACCATTACCGTCCCTCCTTGCAGGTAATTTTATCCATCATATGTCACATGTTATCAAAAATTCTGACATTTGTCATATATATATTGGGGTAAACAGGTCTTATGGAGGATTGTTGTTCATTTCAAGATTTATGGCTGAAATTGCTTATCAGATAGGGACGTATAGCCGCTAAGAAATATAAGGAACCTGTGACTAACACCATGTCGTCCTTTTCCATTTTAGCTACTATTCTATTCAGACCTTCTCTCCAATCCTTTTGGATAGCTTTATGCGGGTGCCCGCTATTTGAGAAAAGCTCCTCAGCCTTATTCATTCGTTCTAACGGCATTTCCGTAAAGGTTATACTGGCAGCCCTCTTTTCAATCAAATGGATCATTTCCTTATAATCTTTATCTTTTAAGGCTGCAAATAAAATATGTACTTTCCATTTTGGATAGCGATCTTCAACAGTCGATAGCAAGGCTTTTATACCTGATACATTATGGGCACCGTCTAAAATGACAAGCGGCTTATTTGATACAATTTCAAAACGACCTTTCCATCTGGCGGACCCCAGTCCTTTCCGGATACTTTCCTCTCGGATCGGAAAACCACACGTCGTACTTAATACCATTGAACTGATAACAGCAAGCGTCGCATTCTCAACTTGATGACTCCCAAGCATACCAATGCGCAGACTTTCCAATCGATGCCCCTTCCATTCCACCGTAAAAACTTCCTCATCCATAGGCTGCATATGATTTAGGACTTTAAAATCTTTTCCAAAAGCATATAAGACTGCCTTCATTTTTTCGGCTTTTTCCACTATAGGATTAAGGGCTTCTTGAGCTCTTACACCAGTAATAACAGAGATTCCTTCCTTGATAATTCCTGCTTTTTCTGTTGCAATTTCACTTAATGAATTCCCCAAAATATTCG
>JAZUQD010000319.1:0-12877 GCA_045605505.1 Pradoshia sp. | reverse complement strand
CAAAACATTCATTAACGTGGATTTCCCTGCACCATTTTCCCCCAACAACGCATGAATCTCACCTTTTTTTAATTGTAAGGTAATATCATCATTTGCTACGATGCCTGGGAACTCTTTACGGATGTGCAACATCTCAATAACATAGTCCACAGTTTTTCACTCCTTTTCCAGAGAAAATTCATAAGTAAGATGACAAAAGAAAAGTTGCCAATCTTATTGTGCAACCTTTCCTTTACCATATTGCTCAGAGGTCTGATGTCAGACTGACATAGGCCCGGGTAAATTGTAAGGGATAAGAAATGTAATCCTCATCCCTTACTTAAGAATGGCTTATTTTTTCAAGAATGTTTTTAAATCTTCACGAGTGGATGGTACTTTAATCTCTCCACTCTTGATTTTTTCTTTATATTCAGCAACTTTTGTTAGAATTTCTTCTGACAAGTTTTCTTGTGAAGGTGCAATATCTACTGCGTCATTTTCCAGACCAAATTCAACATTTTCGCCACCAGGGAATTTTCCGTCTTTTGCAAGAGTGGATACTTCCTGAACAGCTAAATCAACTCGTTTAATCATGGATGTTAATGTAATGTTTTTATCTGTACCTGGAACATCACCTAAGGCAGCTTGATCAGAGTCAACCCCAATAACCCAGATTTCTTTGCTTGGATCATTTTTCGTAATGTTAACTGCTTCTGTAAATACACCTTTACCTGTACCGCCGGCAGCATGATAGATAATATCAGTACCGGATTTATACATTGCTTGTGCAGTTGCTTTGCCAATATCCGCTTTATTAAAATCACCAGCATATTTAACCTGGACATCTGCATCAGGTTTTACTGATTTAACACCGGCAATAAATCCGGTTTCGAATTTTTTTATAAGTTCACTTTCGACTCCACCAATAAAACCTATTTTATTGGTTTTTGTTTGCATCGCGGCAACTACACCCACCAAGAAGGAGCCTTCATGCTCTTTGAATGTGATACTTGCCACGTTATCACCTTCTACAACAGCGTCAATTAACGCGAATTGGCTCTTAGGATTTTGCTCGGCAACTTCTGTAATAGAGTCAGATAGTAAGAAACCTACCCCATAAATAAGGTCAAATTTTTGGCGAACTAGCTGATTCAAGTTAGTAGTGTAATCAGCATCAGATTTGGACTGAAGGTAATCGTAACCATTTTTGCCTTTTTCAAGATTGTTATCTTTCCCGGATTGTTGTATACCTACCCAAGCAGATTGGTTAAAAGATTTATCATCAACTCCGCCTGTATCCGTTACCATAGCAATTGTGAAATTATCCTTGCTGTTACTTTCACCGCCGCTTTTCGTCTCTTCTTTATTTCCGCAAGCCCCCATGATTGTGCCCGCAGCCAGAACAAGTGACAATGCCAAACCTAATTTGCGCTTCTTCAAGGTCTTAACCCCCTATAGTTTTTTGGCAGTAGGTCTCTTTTTTGCGCATGAATTATATTCTTTTGCGCAAAATATGAAAGCGAAATGTATCCGCTTTAAAGAAGTTGGCCGAGTAAAGATATGGTTTGTCCTTACTATCATAGTGAGTTTGTTTAAGTAAAAGCAGAGCAGTGTCCGATTTGCAATTTAAAATAGGAGAAATCTTCTCGTGATAACCATGTGGTTCAATATCAGCCACAGCGTATGTAATTTGTATACCCGCATTTTTTTCCAAGACATGAAGTAATGATTCCTCTTGGTAAAAAGACGGATCTGGTAACACACGTACGGGTATCTTGTCCAAACAATAAACGACAGGTTCTCCATTAGCGGTTCTGACTCGCTCGATTACTAAAAACTGATCCTCAATTTGACAGTCAAACCTTCGCATATCTTCTTCCGTTGCACGCTCTATGAATGAGTTTAAAAAAATCGTACCTGGTTTCATGTTGGCTTCGCGGATCATATCTGTCACACTCTTTAATTGTTCAATTCCCGAAGAGAATACAGGAGTGGAATTCACAAAAGTACCTACCCCATGCCTGCGTGTAATTAAATTATCTTCTTCCAAAATTCTGAGTGCTTCCCTTAATGTCGCTCTGCTCACACCGAGTAATTTGGCCCATACAGACTCAGATGGCAATTTTTCATGCTCTTTATAGACACCGGTTCTTATGTCCTGTCTAATCTTGTCGATTACTTGCAGATATAATTGTCGGTTGTCTTGTCTGATCGGCATACTCTTTTCCCCCAAGAAACTCCATTTCTCATTCTATTGATGTAATCTACTAACCACTCATAATTTATCATGTATTTCCAAAGAAATAAATAGGTATTCACAAAATTATCATTTTTTGTAAGCGTTGCCTTATCCGTTTTTTACCAATATTATCGTTTAAAAACCGTGCTATATCTGGTTATTTCAACATATATGTCTTTTTTCCTACACGAAATGTTTATATATTATCAATATTCTGTTAAAAAGAATTTCCTAGCAAAATTCACTAGTATGTGCATATAGCCAAATCTACTTTTTCTTCAAAACTTTTTGATTGATCTCTGCTATTTTCGTCCCATGATATTTTATAGCTTTCTCCGTTCAAGTACTTGCCCTTCCTCTATCATCAAGTTCCTACATAGGAGAAATCGACTTCTTAATCATGTCTGTAGATACAAAGGGATAAGGACTAAAGTCCTTATCCCTTTGCCTTATTTTACGAATGCATCAAGTTCTTTTTGAGTAGATGGTACTTTAATGTCACCATTCTTGATTTTTTCTTTGTAATCGTTGACTGTCTTAATCATTTCTTCAGATAAGTTATCTGTTGTCGGTGCGATATCAACACCATTATCTTCAAGGCCAAACTCAACGTTTTCTCCTCCAGGGAAGTCACCGTCCATTGCTCGTTTAGAGATTTCCTGAACAGCCAAGTCAACACGTTTAACCATGGAAGTTAGCGTAACATTCATATCTGTTCCACCAATTTCGCCTTCAGATGCTTGGTCTTTGTCAACACCAATTACCCATACTTCTTTTTCAGGATTATTTTTCTTTATATTTTTTGCCTCTGTGAAAATCCCCTTGCCGCCATTTCCTGCTGCATGGTAAATGACATCAATACCAGATTTATACATAGCTGACGCCGTTGCTTTACCTAGAGATGCATCACTGAAACTTCCTGTGTACTTTACTTGTACCTCAGCATTTGGGTTAACTGTTTTTACTCCGGCAATAAAACCTTTTTCAAATTTTTGAATTAGCGGATTCTCAACTCCACCAACAAAACCAATTTTATTAGATTTTGTTTGCAACCCAGCAATCACACCTACCAAAAATGATCCTTCATGCTCCTTAAATGTGATGCTGGCTACGTTATCAGCCTCTACTACTGCGTCAACGATAGCAAATTGTGAATCAGGATTTTGCTCGGCCGCCTCTTTAATTGCTTCTTCCATTGTAAAACCAATACCATATATTAAATTAAAGTTTTGGCGTACTAATTGGTTCAAGTTTGTTGTGTAATCTGCGTCAGATTCAGATTGCAAGTAGTTATAGCCATCTTTACCTTTCTCCAAACCATTCTCTTTCCCAAATTCCTGTATACCTTCCCATGCAGATTGGTTGAATGATTTGTCATCAATCCCACCCGTGTCACTAACCATAGCTACGGTGAAATTATTTTTGTTCGAACCACCATCATTTGTTTCTTCTTTATTTCCACAGGCACCAAGTATAGTTCCTGCAGCTAAAAGAAGAGACAACGCCAGTCCAAATTTACCTTTTTTCAACATAAAAACCCCCAAAAAGTATTTAGTCAGTGCTCCATATAGTATGAGCTTCTTTACTTCCTTTTACGCAGAAATATCTGTCTGAATAAGATCACATGGAGCTATCAAGCTATCTTCATCAAGGTATGCATTAGAAAAAGCGGATTGTAAAACCTTCAGCTGTTGTATATGTAATTCTAAAACTGCATGATCAGACCTTTTCCGAGAAGATACACTGATTTTCCAATAAGTTATTCAATAGGCTATTCTAAATACGATTCCTGACCTTTTCATAATTTAACATGGTTTTTAGCAAAAATAAATAGATATTCTAATATATTATTTGTGATATCTTTTCCGATAAGATTGACCCTTATAAAAACATTTATTAAAACCGCTTTATATCAACATTTAACGCTAAATAATGCTTAATACCGGAAGAAATGTTTATATTTTTCGAACATTTATATCATACAAATAATACTATATTAGTATATCTTATTTCCTTATTAGCCATAAATTATGCTATGCTATTAAACTGAATTTATTTCAAGCCAAAATTGATGAATGGCGAATACGATATTTATAACTTTAGATCCATAACATCTAAATTAAATTAAAAAATAGAGCAGCTTAGGTAATGACCGCTAAAAGTTAGAGTCAAAACTAACTTTTAGGGTGAGACACCTACGCTGCTCTATTTACGAATTACTTGCCTGATCATAATCTTTAGGGACTAAAACAGTTCTTGGTTTACTTCCTTCATAAGGACCGACAACCCCGCGTGCTTCCATCTCATCAATTAAACGTGCAGCCCTGGTATACCCAATTCTGAACCGCCTCTGTAGCATTGAAACAGAAGCTGTTTGCATTTCGGCAATCAACTTGACCGCATCATCATATAAATCATCTGTTGATACACTTACATTTTCCGGTACTTCATCCGGTATCATATTCTCTTGGTATTGGGCTTTTTGTTGAGAAATAACGAAGTTCACTACATCTTCAACTTCCTGATCAGATAAAAAGGCTCCTTGTACCCGCACTGGTTTTGATGCACCTACAGGAAGGAATAACATATCTCCGCGGCCAAGAAGCTTTTCTGCACCACCCATATCCAATATAGTTCTTGAATCAATTTGGGAGGAAACACTAAAAGCAATCCGGGAAGGAATGTTGGCTTTTATAACTCCTGTAATAACGTCTACAGATGGCCGCTGCGTGGCAATAATTAAATGGATCCCTGCAGCCCTTGCCATTTGTGCAAGTCTCGTTATGGCGTCTTCCACTTCACTTGAAGCAACCATCATTAAGTCTGCCAACTCATCCACAATGACGATGATATACGGCAATAAAGGATTTTTCTCGCCTTCTTCAATATTTTGTCTCGTCACTAAGTCATTATATCCCTCAATATTCCGTGTTCCGGAATGAGAGAACAGCTCATAACGTCTTTCCATTTCCATGACAACTTTCTTTAATGCCTGGGCAGCTTTTTTCGGATCTGTAACAACCGGAGCCAATAAATGGGGGATGCCATTATAAACATTTAATTCCACCATTTTTGGATCAATCATCATCATTTTTACTTCATGTGGCTTCGCTCTCATTAGTACACTTGTTATAATCCCGTTAATACAGACACTTTTTCCGCTTCCTGTAGCTCCTGCTACTAGTAAGTGGGGCATTTTGTTTAGTTCAGCTGAAACAGCTTCTCCAGATATATCTCTTCCTAAAGCAATTAATAATTTTGAGCCGCTTTTTTCAGATGGCTGTACTTCAAGTACTTCTCTTAAAGAAACTACTGCCACATCTGAATTCGGGACTTCTATCCCAATTGCTGATTTACCTGGAATTGGAGCTTCTATCCGTATATCCTTCGCAGCTAATGCAAGTGCCAAATCATCTGATAAAGATACAATTTTACTAACCTTTACACCAACATCGGGGTGAACCTCATATTTCGTAACAGCAGGTCCTAAATGTACCTGAGTTACTCTTGCTTTAACTCCAAAGCTTTTAAATGTACTCTCTAATTTTTCTGCATTAGTATGTATTAGTTCATATTCTCCACTTTGATCTGTCTTTTTTGGTGACTTCAACAAGGAGACTTTAGGCAGTTTATAGTCCACATTTTCTACTTCTGTAAAATTCATATGCGGCACCGGATCAGGGATTACTTCCGTATCCTCCGGTTTCAAGACCTGGTCATTACTTTTCTTTTCATCGGACTCCTTATCCGAATAAGCGCGATCAGCAAAGTTCGAGATAATTCGTTCTTCAAGTGTATCTTCATTTTCAAAAGCTACACTAGGCTCCTCTAATTTAGGCGAAGTTTGTACAGTTTCACCGTCACTCTTCACCTTTTGTTTTTTATTTTTATTCTTCACAGTCTTAGGTTCGCGTATATCTTTCATGAATGCTGTCCACTGACCGGCGATAAACCTGCCGATCGAACCCACTATTTTGCCGATTGATTCATTTAATCCTTTACCTGTTATCAAAATTAACCCTGCAATGATCAACAAAAATGAAACAAATTTACTGCCAGCATCTGCGAATAAAAAATGGAATACTGCATATAGAATGGCACCAATCATCCCGCCACCAAGGTCTGTTGTACTGGCTGTTCCATCTAATTCCATCCAAAAGATTTCCCAAGTATTTAAGATCACACTTGGCTGCACAAATCCGTTATGAGAGGATAAATGCTCGAATAAAATAATATGAGAAGAGAGTAATATAGCAAAAATAATGAAATATATACCGACCAGCTGCCTTCTAAAGAAGAATGGAATTTCTCTTTTCCACATTAAGAAAACACCGAAGGCCATTAAGCCTAACAAAAGTAAAATATACCATTCACCCATAAAAAACCTTGAAAGAAACACGAATGAAGTGCCCACAGCACCAAGCTTTGCCATCGCAATTGCAGAAAAACCAAATATCGCCAATCCTGATATTTCATATTTTAATGTCGATTTTATTTGGTTACCTTTTCTGGAACGAGACTTCTTTTTTTTCTTACTCATTCGACCACCCGTATTTCATATAGAATTAAAAACGAAAAGAAAGCAGCCGACTTGGCTGCCTTTACCTCGTTCCCCCTTATTATAGCATATATATGGGATACTGACCGCTATTGAAGGTTGATTATTACAGCACCGGGTGCAAGTGTTTCAGATAAGTAATCATTGGGATCCGTGCTGATAATCCGATTAACCTTAACAGCCCCATTAGGTAACCTTTCTCCAATAAACGGGATGCCATCCTTTTTAAACATTTCAGGGCCTGCTTGATATAATTCATCATTAATAAGGGTTTCAAAAGGCAATATCGTATAATACGTCATTATTGTTTTCCTTTCATTGAGTCGTCGGATTCTCTAATCATTTCATTTAGTTTAGCAATCGCTGCACCGATTCCACCGACCTCATTAATCAAACCTGTTTCAACTGCATTATCTCCTACTACATTTGTTCCGATATCCCTTGCGAGATTTCCTCTTGCAAACATTAAATCCTTAAATGTGTCTTCACTAATATCAGAGTGTTTAACCACAAAATTTATAACTCGATCCTGCATTTTATCCAAGTATTCAAATGTCTGTGGGACTCCAATGACCAATCCAGTTAAACGAATGGGATGAATGGTCATTGTAGCTGTTTCCGCTATAAAAGAATAATCACAGCTGGTAGCAATCGGTACACCGATACTATGACCTCCTCCTAAAACTATGGATACTGTTGGTTTTGATAAAGACGCTATCATCTCAGACATGGCAAGTCCAGCCTCAACATCACCACCAACCGTGTTTAAGATAACCAACAAACCTTTTATATCAGGATTTTGTTCAATTGCAACAAGCTGCGGGATAACATGTTCATATTTTGTTGTCTTATTCTGAGGCGGCAACTGTACATGTCCCTCGATTTGCCCAATAATGGTTAAACAATGGATCGTAGAGTCCTTGGGCATTTGCGGTATATTTGTTTGACCTAAAGATTGAATTTTATCTACAAGCGCACTGGCGGCGGCTGCTTTATCACCAGCAGGCTTTTCATCATTTGGTATCTCTAACTTTTTATCCAATTTGAAATCCCCCTCTTAAAACTCTTCTTTATAGTATGTACAGAGGGCGGATTTCCATTCAAACGAGGACGTTAGGAAAAAGGATTAAAGTAAATAAAAGAATCCTCTTATCGAGGATTCTTTTCAGAAGAAACATTCTAGTTTAACACCTTAGGAGACTCAACCATGCATCAGCTGACTTTTATTTCTTGCCCGGTACATCTTGTTTCCTTACTTTATCAGCTGAAGTGTGTTTGTTCCGTTTTTATAAAGGTTTCTTTACACCTTTTCACTTCACTTACAAAACACACTGCCTATATTCAGTTTTTCGGTTACTCATATACCTGCCTGTCGATTTCTCAAAATCAAGATTATGTGGAAGGGAACTATCTAATTCCTTCTCCTAACTAATTGTGACCATCACCTTGCCTTTTTTGGTTTATGATTAGCAAGAACAAACAATCAACTCCACCCTTCTGATAAAGATCCGATGAAAGGATTTTGGTTAAGCATATTCAGACTTTTTATCCTGAAAACCTTACCTATTCAGTATAATCAGTCCTTCAATCCTTCCCCATTTGAGTTAAAAATCATTTTATTCAACTAATGCATATAACCCAGTATCACATTTGATTAAGATTCCCATAATCCTTTGTAGAAATAGCTTTCCAGGAATAAATCATACATCGTTCATGCTTAATACTTAAACCAATTACGAATTTCTTAAGCTTTCCAATTTCGGAACGAACACTATATGATTGAGTCACCTGAAGTGTTAAACTTTTTTGTTTCCTCCTTTCTTATTACTATAATACCCGTTTTCAGGATAATAAACCGCTTTCATTTTAATTTTTTTATTTTTTTCATATACAGTTTTTGACCTTAAAGATATACTAACTAAGGTTAGTCTGACAGAGAAATGTACACGAGCACCCTTACATTAATTTTTTACAGATTCAAAAACAATGTTTTACCACTTCAATGCTGCCGCATTTATTTAGCCATAAAAAGTGCCCCATATAAAAGTTAGATTGGTGTCTATCTTTTATATGGGGCACTTCCTGAAAACCGCCTTCGACTTCTTCTAAACCTTTTCCAGGAGCAAGCCACAACTTATCCATTACTTATCATTTTTTCCAAAGATGAAAATCCATTCCTCTTCCAAAACTGTTTAACTCTCTCGTTTTCGTTCCAATCATTCAAACTAATTTTCTTGAATCCTTTTCTTTTAAATATTTCCTCTAATTCGTAGTATGCTGTTGTTCCATACCCAAATCCTTGATAATCAGCATGAATGATGAACAGGCTAATCGACACGAACTTCTCCTCTGGTTCTTCCTGATACCGGGTTAGCCCAATATAAGTATCCTCCACTTTTATCAAAAAAGTACTCTCGTTTGATGATCCAAATTCAAATTCAAATCCTTCTATAGACGATCTTCCATCTGTCCGTTCAAGGTTTGAGGTATTGGAATGAATCATTTCCTTCGCAATATATAGATTCTCTTCCACTACTTGTTCAAATGTAATCAATTTATATCACTCTTCCACTTTTATTTTTGGTTAACCAAAACAATTCCTCATAGGGATCTAACTTCACAGAGTTTATTCGTATGAACAAATTATCTAAAATCCGACTATCGGTTCCATTTTTAAAGTATAAGTATTCGTACTCTTCCTATCCTTAAAGGATGAATATAGAAAGTGGCTATCCGATGGATAGCCACTTTTCTGCTTTATACTTCCATTATAATCGGTAAAATCATTGGACGTCGTTTTGTTTTATCAAATAAATAATGATTTAAACTATCACGGACCTCCTGTTTTACACCTGCCCAGTCAAAATGATCTTTCGACGTGTTCTTAATAACAATCTCACGTACTATATTTGTCGATTGTTCCATTAATGATTCTGATTCACGGACATAAACAAATCCGCGAGAGATGATTTCAGGACCAGCTACGATACTTTTATCTGAACGGCTCAATGTCACAACGACAATAAGGATCCCATCCTGTGATAATAAACGGCGGTCACGCAAGACAATATTCCCTACATCACCTACACCGCTTCCGTCTATTAATACATTCCCTGCTATTACTTTACCCGCACTTTCAATTGAATCATTGGTAATTTCAATGATTTCACCATTTTCAGGAATATGGATACGATTTTGCTCAAATCCAATCGATTTGGCAATGCGCATATGCGCAATAAGCATTTTATAATCGCCCTGAATTGGGATAAAGTACTTAGGCTTCATCAAGTTCAACATCATTTTTAGCTCTTCCTGGCTTCCGTGGCCAGAAACATGGATTTGATTTTTACCAGCCACCACTTTAGCACCCGCTCTAAAGAGCAAATCAATAGTCCGGGACATAAGTAGCTCTCCGCCATGAACTGGATTAGCTGCTAATAATACCGTATCACCCTGTTTAATATTTACTTGTTTATGTCCATGCTTAGCCATTTTTTGAAGTGCTTCAAATGGTTCCCCCTGCAATCCCGTTGCTAGGATGATGATTTCCTTATCCTCATATTCATCTATTTGAGTGATTGGGATCAAGACATCTTCATGTACATCCAAATAGTTAAATTCCAGGGCAATCTCTAATACTTTTTCCATGGATTTACCGACTACTGCCACTTTCTTACGATTATCATAGGCAGCATTGAACACTTGCTGCAGACCATTAATATTAGAAGCGTAACAAGCTACGATTGTTCTGCCCTTAGCACTGTAAAATTCATCAGACATATGTCTTGCAACCGTTGATTCTGAAGGCGTAAAACCAATGCGTTCTGCTCCGGAACTGTCTGATAAAAGGCAAAGCACTCCTGATTCACCGATAGCTGCCATTTTGCCAATTTCGGCTTTATAGAGCCCTTGTGCAGCCTGATCAAATTTAAAATCACCGGTGTAAACAATTGCTCCTTCTTTTGTTTCAATACAGATTCCAACAGAATCAGGAATACTGTGGTTTGTTTTAAAAAATGTAATACGTGCAGAGGAAAAACGAAGTGCAGTATTTGAATCAATTACTTCAAAATCAACATTTAGTTGATCATTTATTTCTGCGATTTTTGATTTCGTTAATTCTATGCTTAATCTTGTGCCGTATACAGGGGCATCCAGCTCTTCGATAATATAAGGCAATGCGCCAATATGGTCCTCATGGCCATGTGATAGAAAGATTCCCTGTATTCTTTCTTTATTTTCAATAAGATAAGAGATGTCCGGAATAACAACATCTATACCAAGCATTTCAGTCTCTGGGAACATTAATCCGGCATCAAGAACAAAGATATCTTCGTCCACTTCAACGAGATACATATTCTTCCCGATTTCACCTGCTCCTCCCAATGCTATCACTTTAATTTTCTGTCTAGTTTGTTTTACCAATTTATTGTTCCTCCTGTTATCAACTACTCGTCCATTTTCCAGTTGAATCCATTATAACCGATAGTGCTGTGGCATGCCACTGACACAGTCATTTTTAAATTATCTATCCATTCTGATTTAGGTCATTATTTTGAATAAAAACATCTTTATTACCCTTACAACCTAGAGTTCTTTATTTTGCCATGAGCAGTCAAATCTTTATATCTCCCAGTAAACGATCAAAATAAAAATAAACCTGAATATGTATGATATATAGCTCAATAGAATAGAAAAGCCAATCGCATAAGATTGGCTTTTCTCCACCAGACTTAGAAATTAGACAAACTTAATTATGCATGTTTAATAGATTGATCAATGTGCTGCGTTCAACTTCATTTAAAGGCACAAGAGGTAGTCGAACAGAGCCTACGCTCATTCCCTTGATTTGCAAGGCTGTCTTTACAGGAGCCGGACTTGGTGCCATAAATAACCCCTCAATAATAGGCAGTAACTTCTGGTGCATTTTGGCTGCTTCAGCTATTTCTCCCTCAAAGAAATAACCAATCATTTGTTGGAGGTCACGTCCAATGATATGAGAAGCCACAGAAACAACACCTGCTCCACCGATAGATAATACCGGTAGTGTTAGTCCATCATCTCCACTGTATAACTCGAAATCGTCAGGTGTATTGGCAATGATTTTAGTCATTGCATTTAAATCACCGCTTGCCTCTTTGACAGCAACGATATTTGGAATCTCCGCCAGGCGAATAACTGTTTCTGGATGAATATTCGTTACCGTTCTGCCTGGTATATTATAGACCATTACAGGTAGTGAAGTAGCTTCAGCCACTGACTTGAAGTGCTGATACAGCCCTTCCTGATTTGGTTTATTATAATAAGGAGCTACAAGCATAATCGCATCTACACCGGCAGCCTCTGCCTTTTTCGTTAAATGAATAGAAGCATATGTGTTATTTGAGCCTGTGCCAGCTATAACAGGTATGCGTTTATTAACAGTCTTCACAACATATTCAAATAAAGCTACTTTTTCTTCTGTTGATAAGGTTGGAGATTCACCGGTAGTCCCTGAAATCACTAGGGATTCTGTTCCCGTTTCAATTAAATAATCAATCAACTTTGCTGTCTTACCAAAATCAATATTCCCTTTATTATCAAAAGGAGTAACCATTGCGGTGGACAAGCGTCCAAAAAGACCCATTCTACCACTTCCAATCCTTAAATTTTATTATTCCGCTATTTCTCTATATTCAATTAGATGTTCATCTAGCAAATGGAGATTAAACGCTTCATGTAGAGCATTTACCGCTTCAACTAAATCTTGTTCTTTAACTAATACCCATATAGTTGTATGGCTATCCGCCGATTGCAGAATCTGTATGCCCCGTTCGGATAATGGAGTGACAATTTTTGCGGTGACTCCAGGCACTCCAGTGATTCCTGCCCCAACGACAGATACTTTGGCACAGTTTGCTTGTACACGAGGCTCATAGCCTAATTCTTGTAATAGCATAACCGCCTTATCGGCGTCCTGATTGGAGACAGTATATACGGCACCATTGGGATAAATATTGATAAAATCCACACTTATTCCCGAATTGGCCATTGCTGTAAAGACCTCAGCTTGTAAATCATACTGGTCTTCTTTCGCTTTTACTTTAATCTGAGTGATATTG
>JAZUQD010000318.1:0-3974 GCA_045605505.1 Pradoshia sp. | reverse complement strand
AGATTATCAGCTATATTTGCTACCCGTGAACCGGCTTCGCCTATTTCCTTTAATACATCTGTGAATTTAATCATTTCCTGGTTATTTCGTTCATTTTGTTCTTTACTTGCTATGCTTGCTGCTAAAATTTCATTGAAACTTTCCGCAGTATCCTGGACATTTTGATTGGCTAATACCGTTTTAGAATTGACGTTATTTATTTGTTCGACTACCCCAGCAATTTGCTTCGTTGTGGAAACAACCAATTCCGTAATATTACTTGATGACGACTTTGTTTGCTCAGCTAACTTTCTTACCTCAGCGGCTACAACTGAAAATCCCTTTCCGTGTTCTCCAGCTCTTGCTGCTTCGATTGCAGCATTTAAAGCTAAATTCAGCCAACTTAGCAATAATCCGGCCGAACTAAGACGGAATCCAGCCAAACTCCGCAATAATCCAGCCGAATTGGTTCATAATCCAGCTAATCTATATTTTAGAGATAAAAAGAGGACCCAGCTAAAGTCGTCTTCTTTAAGAGTTGTAAAGCTGATCTAAAGATGAAAAAGCTCTCCGCATTATTAACACCAAACAATGATCTTATAAGGTGTGGTTTGAGCAGGGATGCTTTTCGTAGTTGGTCCATAGATGACGATGAGGTTTCGATTACCAATATAGTTTGAAAAGGGTTGACCATTTCTTAATAAAATAGGGGTGTACGGTGAAAGGTTTACTTGTAATTGGCCATCGCGGCTTACCAATTGGTTGTTAAAATAGTCTACTTTAATAGTTTGGTCACTACGCTCCATTACAATAATCAATGCGCGATATTGAGGAGGGTAGATTAAAGGTACAGGTGCGTCTCCATCATAATAACCGGTTATTCTATCGCCAATGTTTACAATTGCCTGATCTACGAAATAAGTGGTAGGTGAAACGATGAAATGAACGATTCCGCCATGCCCATCTTCAACTGTCATTTGTTTAAAACAGCCTTCTGCTTCTCCATTCTGCCCCATCATAAAATCATTTATCTCAGTCACGATGCCTTGAAAAGGTAGTAAATTCATCTCTAAATTCCTTCCAAATAGAGTTCTAATGCTATATGTGCCTCAGGTTTATAGTTGTTATCATTCGGGAAATTTCATTGAGTTTACAGCACCCATACAATTTATGTAACATTGCCTATAAAGGTGAATAAGTGGAGTTCTAGATTTCTAATTTGGTCAATAAGCGAGCCTTTATTTACATAGTAGGAAAATTAGCTTGGTGCAGATTAGCAAGCTCGGATGCATACCTTTAGTCTTATTTCTGCCTAGCTATTATACTTAAGGAGTATTTCAAGATGATTTAGAAGGGAGCTTCTTAAAATGGCACAGACATTAAAAGGAAAAGTAGCGTTTATAACAGGTGGGGCCAGAGGAATCGGGAGAGCAACAGCGATAGCACTGGCAAAAGAAGGAGTAAACGTTGGATTGCTTGCGAGAACAGAGGAGACTCTTAAAAAGGCAGCTGCTGAAATAGAAAGCTTCGGCGTTAAAGCAGCGTATGCAGCTGCTGATATTTCATCAAAGGATCAAGTGGAAGCAGCGATTGAAAAGCTAACCAATGAGTTGGGAACGGCTGATATCCTCATTAATAATGCAGGGATTGCTTCATTTGGAACAATCTCAGAGATGGACCCGGAAGAATGGAAACGAATCATTGATATAAACCTAATGGGCACATATTATGTGACAAGGGCTGTGCTGCCTCAATTAATTGAAAAAAATGGTGGAGATATCATCAATGTATCTTCGACTAGTGGATTAAACGGAGCAGCTACATCAAGCGCCTACAGTGCATCGAAGTTTGCTGTCATTGGCTTTACGGAATCTCTTGCGCAGGAAGTTCGCCGTAACAATATCCGTGTATCGGCTTTAACACCTAGCACAGTGGCAACAGATTTGGCTATGGACCTGGATTTAATTAAAGAAAATAATGATTCGAAATTTATACAGCCTGAGGATCTTGCGGAATTTATAGTGGATCAATTAAAGCTGAACCCACGTGTATATGTGAAAACAGCAAGCTTTATTGCCACAAATCCATTTTAAACAAACATAGACTGGCTACGGATTAGCTACTAATCTTCTATATATTAATAGGAGATTGCGGATGTATATGAATAGAAAATAAAAAGAAGGCACCGAGTTGCCTTCTTTTTATTTTTGTAAAGAGTATGAAACTATTAAAGTACATCAATAAACCTTTGGAAAGCTTGTTTTCCTGTCAGGGTTCGTTTAAATACACCAGCGTCCTCTAAACATCTCAGGAATTTGGAGCCAACTGCTTGAGAAACGATAGTCTTTGTGGAATCTGAATCTAGTACCTTACCATGTGCTGCTTTTAGTTCATCAGCCCAAGCTTGATGATAGTCTGCCATTTCGTTTGGCTTATCAAGCAGATATTTTTCTACCTCAATGAGTTCTTTTTGCAAACGGGCCGGCAATACAGCAAGCCCCATTACTTCAATTAAACCAATATTCTCTTTTTTGATATGATGAACATCCTGATGAGGATGAAAAATGCCTAATGGATGCTCCTCACTAGTTCGATTATTACGAAGGACAAGATCAAGTTCAAACTGGCCATCCCGCATTCTGGCAATCGGTGTAATGGTGTTGTGACGAATATCTCCGGAATAGGCAACGAGATCAATAGAAGGATCGCTATAGTGAATCCATTTATTGAGTATCCGATCAGCTGCACCTGCAACTTCCTTCAGACGGACTCCTTTTATACGAATCACGGACATTGGCCATTTCACGATTTGTGCAGATATAGAAGGGAACCCTTGTATGGAGAAAGGTATTTCTTCTTCCGCACGGGCCATGGCAAATTCATATCGTCCACCTTGATAATGGTCATGAGTTAATATCGATCCGCCTACTATAGGAATATCTGCATTTGAACCCATGAAATAATGTGGGAATTTATGAACAAATGTCAGCAGGTTGGTGAATGTTTGAAAACTGATTTTCATATCACGATGTTCACCCGATAGCAGAATACAATGCTCGTTATAGTATAAGTAAGGCGAGTATTGTAAATACCAAGCCTCATTCCCTAACGGAATACGAACCATTCGGTGATTAGAACGAGCAGGATGATTGACTCGGCCTGCATATCCTTCATTCTCGATACAAAGTAAACAAGTTGGGTAGTTAGAGGAAACAGGCTTCATTTCGCGTTCCAATGCAATTTGTTTAGGATCTTTTTCAGGCTTTGATAAATTGATAGTAATGTCGAGTTCCCCATAATCCGTCTCGACGGTATAGCTAATGTTTTTTGCGATCTGTTTCGTTTGGATGTAGTTACTATTTTTGCTTAGTTCATAAAAATGATTGGTTGCCTGATTTGGATGCTCTTTGTATTTTTGATAAAAGGTATTGTTTAACTCGGATGGCTTTGGAATAAACACATCCATTAGCTGTGCCTTTAAAATATCTTTTTCGGCCATTAAATCATCAATTATTCCAGTATTAACAGCATAATCAGTTAAAAGATCCAATAAATCTGGGATCGGCAGTTCATTCTCTGTTAGGTGTTGATAATAGCCATCTAAGTGAAGCAATGAAAGTATCTGATTTCTGGCGTATATTTCATCTACAGAATCAAGCATCTGAAGCCTTTTCGCTTGATTCAAAAGTTGCTGAACTGCTACATAGATCTCCATGATATCTTCTCCTTTTAATCTATTTATCCAAGTTACATTGTTACTTATCTCCATAACCGGCTGGGTGGGACTGATGCCATTTCCATGCATCCTCAATAATGTTTTGGATGGATGTCCGTTTTGGTTTCCAGCCTAAAATACGGTTGGCTTTCTTGGATGAGGCAATCAATGTGCTGGGATCTCCAGCTCTCTTCGGTGCTAGTTTGGCGGGAAGTTCATGGCCTGTAACCGTTCTGGCTGCTTCCACAATCTCCTTGACTGAAAAACCTGTACTGCTGCC
>JAZUQD010000317.1:0-2341 GCA_045605505.1 Pradoshia sp. | reverse complement strand
TGGGAATGTGGATCAGCACTAAATAAAGAAAAAGTAACAGGCCCAGTTGTTTCTTCCTTCGGACTCGAAGCACTATCATCCTTACAACCAGTTATCACCAACATAACGGCCATCAAAAGAATTAGTACTGATTTCGTTTTTGTTTTCATTCTCTTTTCTCCTTATCATTTATTGTCAAACAGATCTGAATCTGTTTTAACTTAAATCAGCTTTTTACGGCACCTAATGTCATACCCTGTACAAAAAAGCGTTGCAGGAACGGGTATACTAGCAGAATAGGAACAATAGTGACAACTGAAATCGCCATTTTGATGGATTCCGGTGATACAGATGAAGCAGCTGCTTCACCGCTCGAAGTCCGATAAGCATTAGGATCACTGGCACTAACAGTCGTATTTTGTAAGATTTTCATTAATTCATATTGCAAGGTTGTTAAACTCTCATTTGAACTATTATATAAATACGTATCAAACCAGGAATTCCATTGACCAACTGCTACAAATAAAGCAATTGTCGCTAACACGGGCGTACACAGCGGCAATACAATTCTCCAAAAAATGGTAAAATCATTAGCGCCATCAATTTTTGCTGATTCCTGTAAGGCATATGGCAATCCATCCATAAAGGACCGAACAATGATGATATTGAAGGCATTAACCATACCAGGCAATACATACACCCAGAATGTATCGATTAAGCCTAAATCTCTCATAAGCATATATCCAGGAATTAATCCACCGGAGAAATAAAGAGTTAAAACCAAGATCGTTGAAACAAATTTACGTCCGCTAAAGTCAGCGCGGCTTAAAGTAAAGGCCACCATTGCTGATGATAATACTCCAAGCACAGTTCCGATTATGGTACGAAGTGTTGAATTAAAAAATCCTGTTACCAAATTATCGTACTGAAAAATAGTTTTATAGTTTTCCAGCGTAAACTCTCTTGGGAATATGGTAATTCCCCCTCGAATCGTGTCATTCGACTCATTAAAGGATATAGCCAATACATTCAAAAATGGATATAGGGTAACGACGAATACAAGTGTTAGAAAAATATAATTACAAATATCGAATATTCGGTCGTCACGGCTGGGTCTCACGTTGACTCCTTTACTACTCACTATCTCACCCCATTACATTACACTTTGGTTTGTAAATCTCTTAAAAATGCCATTTGCTAAGAATAATAAAATGATGCTGACTAAAGAATTGAATATCCCAATTGCCGTGCCATACGAGAATCTTCCAAGACCAATACCGTAGTTTAGGGCATATAAATCTAAGACCTCTGCATAATCAATAACAGTAGCATTACCCAGTAAGAATTGTTTTTCGAAGCCAATGGAAATCAAATGACCAATCGATAAAATCAAAACAACCAAGATGGTTGGCCGAATCCCCGGTAAGGTTATATGCCATATTTGCCTCAAACGGCTTGCTCCATCCACCTTTGCTGCTTCATATAATTGAGTGTCAATTCCAGCCATGGCCGCTAAAAAGATGATTGAGTTCCAGCCCATCTCTTTCCAAAGATCAGATAATGTAACAATGATCCAGAATAAATTTCCCTGTGTCATAAATTGATAGGGTTCATCCAAAATACCTGTTGTAGTCAACAACTGATTGATGGCTCCTCCATCGACCGAAAGCATTTTTGTTACAATCCCTGCTACTACAACCCAAGAAACAAAGTGAGGAAGGTATGATACAGTTTGGATCGTTTGTTTAAATGCCTTCTTACGTATTTCATTAATACAAATGGCAAATATAATAGGGATAACAAATGCAAGTATCAGACCGATTAAGCTCATTGCAAGCGTATTACGTAAAGCAAGAAAAAACCTCTCATCCTGAAAGAGTGCAATAAAGTGGTCAAATCCCACCCATTCCTGTTCCATAAATGATCTGGCTGGCTTGAAATTTTGAAAAGCCATGGTCCAACCCCATAAAGGGATATAGTTAAAAACAAACACCCACGCAACAAATGGCAATGACATAAGGTACAAATACTTTTGATTTTTTATTGACGTCCACATTCTCTGCGTTCTTGTAGGAGCTGCCTTCATAATTGTATGCGCTTTCTTTTCTGCCGTCTGCATTGATACCTCCCCCTTTTCTTACTCTAATGATAACTGAATCAAAAAGGTGGAAATACCTTACAGATTTAGGAGGAAATCAGGTGAAAATTTTAGATATGTCTTATATGTATCGAAGGTAAAATAAAAACCAAAGCATTCATCAACGAAAGCTTTGGCACGGTTCTATTATCCAGTTTGATTTCGATAAGCAGAAGGTGAGATCCCTTCATATTTTTTGAACTTTCTATGAAAATAATCAACATC
>JAZUQD010000316.1:0-18117 GCA_045605505.1 Pradoshia sp. | reverse complement strand
TTCGTCCTGAGCCAGGATCAAACTCTCCATAAGATGTTTGATCTAGCTAATGTTTTAAAGCAAATTGACGAGATTTTAAAAATCTCTTATTTTAGACTTGCTTGGCGTTTCGTTTTGTTTAGTTTTCAAAGAACAATCTGTCGTGTTAGCGACTTTTATATTATATCAAGATAACTTTTCGTTGTCAACAACTTTTTTAAAAAGTTTTTTCGACTTATTTTCATTCGTTATCTCGTTCGCGTTAGCGACTTTTATAATATATCAGAATAGCTTATTTTCGTCAACAACTTTTTTAAACTTTTTTGTTGAACGTTGTTCAACGAAGTGAACGATAGTTAATATATCATGTACCATTATAAGTATGCAAGTACTTTTTTAACTTTTTTTCGTTTTTTTATATTATTTCTCCATAGCATCCTAAAACAGCATAAAACTTACTAACATTTTACGGATATCTAATTAAAGTTATTAGCCGGCTGTTTCCCTTTCTACTGACTAATTTCAGGTACCTAACTATGCGTACATTACGTTGTTTAGAGTTTACAAACCTTTTATCTGTCTCATCCATTCCAAACCTACGCTCCTATAACATAAAATAATATTTATTTCCTGATTAAGCTGCAAGGAAGTTTAATATGAATGATTTGGGATGTAATTTAATGTTAAATATCACGATCCACAATAGGGTCTTTTCTTTTATTCACTAAAATGAATAGAGATAATCCCATTAATATAAATAAAGCACCAACCAATTGCGTAGCGGATACGGTCTCATTAAATAAATAGTAAGCCAATATAGCTGCCCCAACAGGTTCGAATAATATCGCCATTGATATTTTCGTTGTACTAACCCATTCAATTGCCCAATTAAAGAGCGAGTGTCCCAGAATAGTTGGTACGATAGCCAACAATATAAATAGGTACCATTCTTCTTTAGGATAATGGGCTAACTCATGTCCGCTTCCAAGTACATAAATTAGTAATATGAATGCACTTATACTGTATACAATAAAGGTATAGGCAGTCAGTCCTATCCTTTTACGAACTAGTTGTCCAATTAAAAAATAGGCAGTTGCCAATGCACATGCTATCAGAGCTAGAACGTCACCGATCAAGGCAACCTTATTATGCGCAAAATCGCTGGCACTAATTAAGACACTCCCCGTAATTGCTACTACTATACTTAAGAACCCTCTAATGGAGACTCGCTCCTTAAATAAAAAATAAGTACCAAAAAATGCAAACAAAGGCTGTAGCGTAACCAATACAGTTGAATTAGCCACTGATGTGTACTGGAGAGATTCAAACCATAAAATAAAATGAAAAGCAAGAAACCCACCAGCCAATGCACAAAAAATCCAATCTTTTTTATTAATCCCCCGCATTTCTTTGATAGAACTCTTTAAGAAAAAGGGTAAAAGAATTAAAGAAGAAAATAACATTCGATAAAAAGCGATGACGCTGGAAGGCGCATCCGAATACCGGACAAAAATCGCTGAAAAGGAAACTCCTATAACTCCAATAACAATAGCAAGATAAGGTTTAAAGAGTGGCTGATTCATATACTCCATCCTTTGCCGCAAATTTTAATAAAGTTTTCTAATAGTTCATTATTCTGGAACCTCATCGTATCATATTCTATTCTATATAGAAGAACATATAAAGGAAGGTTACCAACATGGATTTTTCAATTGACTTACAAATGATTATTAAACTATGCATATCAGCTGTACTTGGTCTTATCATAGGACTTGAGCGAGAAATTAAAAGAAAACCTGTTGGTTTGAAAACATCTCTCGTAATCTCTATTGTTAGTTGTTTATTAACGATTGTCTCTATTGAATCGGCCTATAATGCGAAAGGGTCCGTATTTGGCGTAACAGTTACAATGGATCCTCTCCGGCTTGCAGCTCAGATTGTATCAGGTATTGGTTTCATTGGAGCTGGCGTTATATTAAGACGAGGTAATGACAGCATTTCCGGTTTAACTACTGCAGCATTAATTTGGGGAGCTGGCGGTATAGGTATTACAGTAGGAGCTGGCTTTTATATGGAAGCCATCACCGGGGTTATCTTACTAATCATTAGCGTTGAGTGGCTCCCATTATTATTTAGTCACATCGGGCCGAAAAAATTCAGAGAAAAAGAAATACACCTTCAGTTAATTATTGCTGAAAAAGAAAGTATAGCGCCCATTATTGAATTAATAGAGCAAAAGGAAATTTCAATCAAATCTGTTCGCATAAAAGATTTGACCAACAGCCATCAAATTCGTTTAAAAACTACTATAGATACTAAACGCCGTATTACAGATGTTTATTATTCCGTTTCAAAAATTGAAGGAATAATGAGTATCGAAATTGAAAATGCATAACTTTGATCTGGAGCAGCATCTTGACTGCTCCTTTTATATGTCGTTTTCTAACGGATTTCTAATAAATAAACGTACTATTGAATTCCTTCTTATTTCAAGCCCTTTATTAGGTAGCCCAGGTATAGTTATAAAAACCAACAACAACGGTCATCAAGGAGTGACTATTTATCAGCCTGTCTTAAAAAAAACCTGACCACCTTACCAAAAATAAATTAGCTAGAATATTGACTGACTTATATAACACATTCATTTCAATAATGTATTGATTGAAAAGTCTTGTATTTGAATGATGAATAATAATTTACAGAAGATTGACATTTCCTCTAAATTAGTTAAAATAAGAATGTACAGTTCAACCCATTTTATTATGGGGCTATAGTTCAGCGGGAGAATGCTTCGCTGGCAGCGAAGAGGTCAGGGGTTCGAATCCCCTTAGCTCCATACCTAGAAACCCTTGTGTAGCAAGGGTTTCTTCTTTTTTTTACAGGTTTGCACATTTCGTGCATAATTCACATGCCCCGCATCATCGCCGAAACAATGCATCCTCAAAGCTTATGGCTGCTTCCTTTGGAGGATTGCGAAAAGCTAAGGTTATGCCCCTGATATGACCTAGCCTTTCAGCAATACCTTCAATTGTAGAAAATCAATCCTCTTTTAAATTTCCATTAAAAAAACCGCTCCCCTATAACAGGAAAGCGACTTTTTTGATCCGTTTAGTTCATTAGACTGTCCTAAATAAATGATGTCTTTTCAGCAAAAACACTTAAAAGAATATGTATTAGAAATTCTTTAGATCGACTGGATGAAACTCACTATTAAATAAACTGCAATACAGACGACAATACTTTGTAAGTATACGCCTGCTTCCTTCTTTGTAGAATCATCCTTATTATTGTTATTTTTTACGGAACGGACTGATCCATAGAGAATTCCTGCGATAACAGCAATGATTAAGGGAACGGTATTCATAAGCGTCTGCCTCCTTTGTGATTATTCTAACATAGAATAATCATCCGTATTGTCAGCTATGCTTTCTTTAAAACAGCCTCATGATTAATTAAAATCATGAGGCTGTTTATTATATAATTCCACTAGTCTTCCAGACTACCATCAAAAAATATTTGATTGTATACCGTTCAACTCGGTGGGTCTACCACCTTTGTACCTGGTTATCGTAATGTGCTGATACTCAAAGTTAATATCGTAAATCATTTTTTATATCTCTATAACCAATTACCTTGCCCATCCTATAACCTTTTTATAGAAAAGTAACGTGGTATTCTCATTCAATTTTCTGAGTTCACCTGTTTGAACATAGCCCATCTTTTCATACAGATGACAATTACCTTCTTCCTCTTTGATAGTCGCCAATTCCCACCTCTCTGCTTGTGGATAATAATCTTCAGCGATCTTTATTGATTCCTGAGCAATTCCCATCCCTTGATACTCAGGTAATATGAACATGGGGCTGATTTTATATACGGCTTGCCCTTCACTCCATACAATATTGATCGCTCCAACTAGCTGGTTATTAAATAGAATTTTATAAAACACACCATTACGATTTTTCAAGCGCTTGTATACCTTTTCAATGTCTTCAGCTGCAGGATTTGTATCATAATCCTTATATTTCTCCAGCAGGGGCATGAACGATTCTCTTTGGATGGCTAATAAACCTACCGCGTCCTTTTCCTCTGCTTTTTCCAACTTAATATCCATTTCAACACTTCCTCGTATCGTGTGATAAATATCTTGCCACGCTTTTGTCTTACGCCCTTTATCTACTCAAAAACGCACCTCTTCTATTTCTATCGAATACGATGATAAAAAACGGAAGGGACTGTAAGAATGGAATCTGAAAATGACTTTAATACATTGGATTTCGTCCTCCCGCTGCTGGATATTATTGTGATTATGCTGACAGACGAAAATCCTGTGAATGGGGTCATCCTATTAGTGCTTTTTAAAGCTGTTACAAACGATCCACTATTGGAAATATTTTTTATTATATTAGCAATCGTTCTTTGGGCTGCTCGTCAAGGTGAAGTAGAATAACTGTTTTATAATAATAGACAGGCTATCCCGCTGCACATGTAACAGGCGCAATAATATTCATACCTGCATATGAGAAAGGAGCTATTCTGTACAATGTAGCCCTTTTTCTTCAAGTTTTTCTCATCATTCTTACAACTCGCTATCGCTAAATGAATGATTACAGGACTTACCATTTTGTATTATTTTACCACCAAAAGATGAGTCTACATAAATAAAACAAGAGGGAACCTTCATCAAGTTTAAAGAATTCCACTTCCATTACCTCATGCCTGTTTATTATCCATAGGGATTTTGGTTTATCACACTTGTTAGCAGGAATCCCCTTTTTGCCTGCCTTCCTTTTTCCTTCACCGGCCTGTTCTATGTGTTTGTTGTACTACAGAAATAGGAATTATCCAGCTCTTTTTAGATGGTACTCTCAAATAATTATTAATCCTAAATAAGCCAGATAAAAAACCACCTGGATTTAATTGACTCCAAGTGGTTTTTTCTTATATTGTATGTTGATTTCTTATAACGTATTTACTTTATAGTGAAAACTATTCAATTGTCTTTCATCATCGTCCTGTAAATATAAAACTTACATGCTTTCCGATTTTATTTTCTCAGAAGATGGGTTTATATAGGTTTGATAGGATTTCCCATACAGAAAAGCGACGAGAACAGATCCGCCAATGGCATTCCCCAAGAATACAGGTACAAAATTGATAAAATAGTCCATCCAGGTAAAATAACCTTCGAATATAGCTGCTGGAATAACAAACATATTCGCTACTACGTGTTGAAAACCAATGGCAACACACGCCATAATCGGGAACCATATTCCCGCTATTTTTCCCGCAATATCATTGGCGCTGTAGGATAGCCATACTGCAAGTGCAACGAGCCAATTACAGCCAACACCTGAGATAAGAGCCGGCCAAAATTCTACTTCAATTTTATGAGCAGCTATGTCTATCGTTTTTTCGAGATAGACCCCGCTTGCTGTAAATTCTCCTAAATGGCCAAAGAAATAAGCTACAAAAATCGCTCCTGCAAAATTACTGAGCGTTATCCAAAACCAATTATGCACTAAACGTGATAAGGGAATTCGTTTGGCGAGCCAGGCCATCGGCACTGCCATCATATTTCCAGTCAATAATTCTCCACCGGCAATTAAGATTAAAATAAGTCCAAGCGGGAAAACAGCTGCTCCTATAAATGATCCAAATGTTCCCCAGTCTTCTGGCAAGCTTGCTGTCACTCGAATATAAAGTAAGTAACCCACAGAAATATAAGCTCCACCCAAAAACCCTAATACTAATAAATTTGTTAATGATAAACTGGTCTTCTTCACTCCGGCTTCTACTGCTGCTAAGGCAATCTCGTGTGGTGACTTAAAAGCCATATCATTTCCTCCGTTCTATGTATTCCATTTTCTTGAATCTCTATATGGGAAAAAATATCATTCTACCCAAATTTATTATATTCGTATCACAGTTAGGCGTAAAGAGAACATTTGGTAAATATTTTCTATTTACATAAAGGCAAGCATAAAAAACCCCTTCATTTCACAACTGAAGGGGTTTTATTTATACCATTTTTTTATGTTCTTTTAATTCCTCATCAATCATAGCATCCAGTTTAATAATACTTGCTTTTGCTCGTTCATAATCTATTTTACGATAATGGTGAAGCCCACCCTCTTCTTCATCCTTTTCATCTGCCCATTTCACTACTTGCTGAAGAGGTGTTCTCACTATATCATTTGAAGGTAAAAAGGAATCTGTATGAAATAATATAGCATGGGCAATAATCTTCGCTTGTATTGGGTTTTCACCAAGTCTAATTAATAATTTATGAGCTCTTTCGGCTCCCTTTATTGGATGTATATCATTGTTTCTATATAATTCATAATCCCATTTACCATTTCGGTACCACGTAAAGTGTCCCATATCGTGAAGCAGACCTGCCTTCGCAGCAGAATCGACGTCCACCTTCTGCTCCTTAGCTAAATGAAAGGCATGATAAGCAACAGCGATTGCATGTGCCAAGCCAGAACGATTTAAATATTTCTGCGCAATACGATGTTCAAAGATATCTAGTAAAGTAACATCCCTCATTCGGTCTCCTCCTCTGGATATTTTTGTATATTTATCAAACCAAATTTATATTAATGTGCATTATAGCACGGATCCTCTAACAGATTAAAGTAATTTATTATTGTATAAATCACCTTCTTTTCCTCTCTTCAAACATTTTTTATAAATAACTATACTTTATTCTTTGTAAAGTATGAAACAAAATGAACGATTAGCCTTGTTTACCATATTTGAAACAGGGAATTTCTAAACATAAAAGGAGGGAATAAAATGAATCATTATCAAACTTTTTTCTTGAAAGATGATGGAATAATCCCTAATAATCCAAACTTACCCGTTATCCTTTATAAACAGGCTGTCAAAAAACCTGAATCCAATATGGAGAGCATTTTCAATGAAAACCAATGGCTTAACAGTTGGACAAATGGAGTATTTGACTATCATCATTATCATAGTAATTCACATGAGGTTTTAGGTGTTATTAGAGGAGAAGCCACCCTAATGATTGGCGGTGAAAAAGGCAAAGTGATTCAGGTTCAGACAGGCGATGTAATCGTTCTTCCAGCTGGCACTGGACACAAACGCCTGAAAGCGAGCTCTGACTTCTCTGTTGTGGGCGCATATCCAGATGGAATGAATTTTAATACGAAATATGGGAAGGAAAATGAACGTCCCGAGGTATTAGTAGAGATTAGTAAAGTTCCACTCCCTAAAACCGATCCTGTTACTGGCAAGGAAGGCCCCTTAATGCAAGAGTGGTAATGTAAACCTTTTAGTTGTATAACTACCTTATCTAATTCCCCCACCTTATTTTCTATTTATAGTCATTAAAATAAATATTTTACTAAACTTCAAAATGTTTCAACACCTAATTTTAGGGAATATAGAACTATCTAAAAATGAATCTATAGGGGAATTGACTGTATGCTACAGCAAAAAACAAATTTATTAGAAAAGCAAGATATGACGAATCCACAAATCGTACCCGAATGGGTAACAAAGGAATACCAAACTTTCCATAATACTGTTACAAACCCGACTTTTCCCTGCTATTTTGGTATGAAAGCAGAAAATAAAGGTGAACTCCGTTATGCGTATATGACTCATGAGGATTGGTCATCCCTACCGAAAGCAGTCGAAAGCTTCCTTGAATTATTTAAGGAGCCCCCACATATAAGACACGGATTATTTGTATTTGTAGAACCTGAAAAAGAGGAACGCGATATCCCTTATTACAGGGATTATTTTTGGAGAATTCTACAGTATTTACACGAACATGATCCTAAACTATGGCCGGAAGATAAACCGAAAGATCCTGAACATTTTCTGTGGGACTTTCACTTTGCCGGTGAACCATTCTTTATCTTTGGTAATTGCCCTGCCTACAAACAGCGTAAAACACGTGATCTTGGTAATAGTTTAGTTCTTGGCTTTCAGCCGCGAATGATTTTTGAAGGACTCGAAGGAACCGAAAAAGGCGGTATTATGTCCAGAGAGAAAGTACGGGAACGTGTGGAGAAATGGGACCAGCTTCCGAAACATCCTGATATTAGCCATTATGGCGATACCAATCATAATGAATGGAAACAATACTTTATCGGTGACGATATAGAACCTATCGCCGGTAAGTGCCCTTTCCATCATAAGAATGCTTAGATAATCAAAAGCTGATCCATCATGGATCAGCTTTCTGCTATTATGCTGGGCAATAGTATAGATCTCTCCATCCAAAACGGATCATTTCCGGATTGCTCTTATTTAATAATCTGTTGAACTCTTCCAACCTGTCCATCCGTTAAACGCACTTTAATGCCATGTGGATGTGTTGCTGAATTAGTTAATATATCTTTAACAATACCCCTTGTTAAAGCACCGGTGCGCTGATCCTTCTTTAAAACAATATCCACTTCTAGTCCTGCATGTATATCACTGCGATTTTTCCCGTTTTTCATCTTTGTAACCACCCTTATTTATCTAAAATTCATAATTACATTCGTTGAGCATAACGTAATCTATCCACTAATGGTATAATGGACGAATAGTAAAATCCACTTTTATGGAGGCAGTATGTTAACTTTTGAAGAAAAAATTGCAATTATAGAGTCCTTTAAGGAACTCGAACGTAAAAATGTTTCTCTTGGACGTGTCAATTATCAATATCCTGAAAGCAAATTAGATAAAATGAATGTAGTCTACCACCTGCACCCTAACGGCAATGGTTTCGTTTTTGCTGAAGGAATACCAGGTTATCGAGTTGATCATAAAGGTTTGGTAAACATCAGAGATTTTTCTGCTGAGCAATTAGAAACAATTCTATCCAAATCTATTCAACTTCTTTCTACTGAACCGCATGAAGACCAAAAGGTCGATTCGAATGGTGAAGAAGAAACTTGGACAAACAATGAAGGTCATACTCTTACCTTGGTACTAGAGGAAGATATGTGGAATGTATACGCAGGCTTAAATCTGGATGGAACGTTTCCTTCCTATAATGAAGCAAAATCATATTTAATGGAAGAAGGATTCCATAAACAAGCTTAACCAAAAAGCCCATTGGTTCTCATTATCCAATGGGCTTTATATTTATCCAAGAGACTGTATCATTCCACCCACCTATCAGTTGATTATTTACCGGAAAACTCTGCCTTCCTTTTCTTAAAAAAGGAGCTAATTCCTTCCATGGCATCTTCTGATTGGGCTATTTTTAACATATTATCCAATTCAATTGAGATTCCGTCTTCCAAAGAAACTTCTGTCCCTCTTATGACAGAATCAAGGATTCCTTTAATCGCGAGTGGCGGCCCTTCAGCTAGTCTGGTTGCGATTGCTAAGGATTCAAATTTCAGCATATTAACAGGTACAACTTTATTAATTAAACCATATTCAAATGCTTTAATCGCTGAAATTTTTTCACCGCTTAACATTAATTCAAGTGCCCGCCTGCGGCCAATCAATCTTGGCAACCGTTGCGTTCCTCCATAACCAGGCATAATTCCAAGTTTAATTTCAGGTAGAGCAAACTCTGCTGTATTCGCAGCTATAACCAAGTGGCAGGCCATTTGCAATTCATTTCCTCCGCCTAAGGCATGACCGTTTATACTGGCGATGATGGGTTTTGGAAATGACTCTATTCGATTAAATAAGTCATGCATACCTTGAATCGTTGCCCTTGCTTTTTCCGGCTCCGCCAAATCAGCAAATTTATTCACATCGGCTCCAGCTGAGAAAGATTTATCTCCTGCTCCGGTTAAGATAATTGCCCTAATATCATTGTTAGTTTCTATATCATCTAAATAAGTCCCAATTTCATATAATGTATCCCTATTCAATGTATTAAGGGGAGGTCGATTAATCGTAATGAAAGCTACCTTTTCATTTACTTCCAATAAACAATTTTGTCCCATTATCCTGCCTCCCTTTCTATTATTATGGCAATTGCCTGACTAAAACCAATACACATGGTGGCCAGACCATAAAGCCCGTTTGTCCGTACCAACTCATTTAAAAGAGTAACGATAATACGAGCCCTAAAGCGGATGTCATAGAGCAATTGCACCGCCATATGGATTCACCTTTTCCATACATTGAGCTGGATACGCGTAAAACCAGCACTCAATAAGCCTAAGCGATAAACCCCATTGAGCACTTGCCATGAGTGATTATTTCTTTTTCTAACCAAAGCAACACTGATTAAATCATTGGTATCTGTGCGAACTATTAGAAGGTATTCTATCTGTCTGGCATTTTTCAGCGGATTTATTTCCCGTCAATGATCTATCTTTGTTTACTTTTCTAATTTACAGCTTATGCTGATTAGGATAAACTACGAGCCTATCATTCTAATCCCACATGTGAGTGTGAATACGTATTGGTATTATCATATCTACATAAAAGGAAAATTTCAACAATATTATCGGAATATTCAAATTATTTAATTCGACAAAAAAAGAGCTTCCCTTCATGTAGGGAAGCTCTCAAGTGGAATGGTTATTTAAAAGTTTCAGGATAGATTTTTTCAGCTAACAATTGCAATCCTTCTGTTAAACGCGGTCCCGGGCGTGACACCGTATCGTTATTGACATCGTAAATTTGCTTATTTTTAACAGCTTTTACCTCAGACCAAGCCTTTCTTCCATATATCTGTTCTTCAGGATTTTCAATATAATAGCCGTATGTAGTAATAATGACATCAGGATTGCGCTCAATGACTTGTTCTTCACTCATCGTAACCCATCCATTTTGATCGGCGGCGATATTTTCCGCGTGAATGATTTCTAGCATATCTCCCATAAAGGTTCCGCTGCCTGCCGTATATAAATCTGGGGAGGAAGATACCTCAATCCATACTTTCTTTTTATCTTTTATTTTGCTGGCTTTCTCTTTAATGGTTGCCACTTCTTTTTTCATATCATTAATCATTTCTTCACCCTTTTCGGATGTTCCGGTAGCCTTTGCAATTAACTCAATTGTTCCATATGCTTCTTCAAATGAATTGGCATCAGGAACTATAACTACATCAATATCAGCTGTTTGAAATTGCTTGATTGTATCCTTGGCGTTAGTAAAATGGCTTGCCGAAAGTAAAACAAGATCAGGATTTAATTCCAATACTTTTTCAACATTAATCTCTAAGCCGCCTACTTTTGGTTTGTTAGCTGCCTCAGTTGGATAATTACAATAATCAGATACCCCAACGATTTTCTCACCAAGACCAAGTGCATAGGCAGTTTCAGTATTGCTTGGCAATAAAGAAACAATAGCTTCAGGTTTTTCCTCAATTTTAATTTTTTCTCCTGAACCATCTTTCACCTCAATCGGAAAGGAAGATGATGTGGATTCAGGACCCTCTTTTTTCTGAGTCGAGTCATCATTAGATGATGAACATCCATACATAAAAATGGATAACATAAAGGTTAAAACCACTAAAAATAAATTGTTTTTCTTTTTCAACACTGTTATTCCCCCATATTCTTAAATAATAAAAAAAGCCTTAGCTCAAGGAAAAGCTAAGGCGGCGTCCTATACTAAACAACAGGCTCAGGCTACCCTACTCTTCCCTCCGAAAAATAGTACATAAAATGAAAAAGCAGGTCTCCTGGCTTAACGCATCAATTTACTTTGATTTACCTTCCTATGCTCAAAATGGCGAGCCAGTGGTTTACCAAATCATTTCATCCACGCACACAGTAGCGGGGGCTGCACCGGAATGACACCGGTTTCCCTATTATCCTTATAAATAAGGCACTCTTTCAATTCTTTATATTCAAATTTCTTTTATGATCTGTTATGTAAGATTATCTTAATCTTCTTCGTATTCAAGATCAGTGTGTTCTTTGCAAAATTGCAATACCATGGATAACTCATCATCCTCAAGCTCAAAATCCAGAACACTTTGTGTTTCATTTTCTATAAACTCATACTTTGTAATTGAATCCTTATTTTCATCCATTACATATATAACACGTAAAAGTAACCCTTTTTCGGTATAGAGCTCATCATCCTCAGGAACAGCCACTTCCAGTAAATATTCATATCTATCTCCGGGGAGAATTCCAAATGGGTCTTCCAGTTTTTCCACTGTGTAACTTTGTATCTCAATCATGTTTATCAACCTTTCTGAATTGCCTATGTATTATTATACATGTTCCTTTTCGATATTAAACATTTTACCCCATTATTCAACTTGTTTTAAGAATATATTTTAATTGTTAATCGAAAACTATAGTAAACCATTTCTAACAGAGGAGTTTATTATGCGTATTTTACCTGTTATCACTTTGCTTATTATCCAACTTTTCATTCCAATAGAATCATTTGCAAAAACAGCCTACCTCAGTTTCGATGATGGACCCTCAAACTGCACACAGGATATTCTTGATATTCTTAAAACTCAGGATGTCAAAGCAACCTTTTTTGTAACCGGAACGGCAAGTCCCGGACATATGTATCTGTATAAAGAAATTGTTAAAAATGGTCATGCCCTTGGGTTACATTCCTATTCCCATAATTATTCTGAAATTTATCGATCTAAGGATTCATTTTTTAAAGATATTAATAAACTGGAAACATTCTTAAAAGAAGAAGTAGGCGAAAGCCCAAAAATTTTACGCTTTCCTGGTGGCTCCAATAATTATGTTGCTAAACAATATGCTGGTACTAATTTAATGAAGCAATTAAAAACTGAGGTAACAGAGAGGGGATATAAATATTATGATTGGAATTGTGATGCCAATGATGGATTGAATCCTCCGATTCCAGAAAAAAAATTACTTAACTTAATTATGAGAGGAGTAGATGAAAAGGAAAATCTTTATATCCTCCTGCACGATTTTAATAGCAATACAACAATTGTCGATGGACTACCGGAAATCATTCGTCGTCTAAAACATAAAGGTTACACTTTTAAAATTATGGACGAGACAACTCCACCTTTGGAATTTTAGATATATGTGTAATCTGGCTCGCTTTGAAAATATATAGAAGCGGATTTTCCGTCAGAGGTTGTTGTGCGGGAACTCATTTATATTTATAAAAACGGGGCGGGGACATAATCTAATTTAATAATGGTATGTAGAATGACCAAAATCTATTGAAACAAATAAAACACGAACTATTAGGGGGAATATCACTTATGTCCCAGCCCCGTTTCAAATTGTAGACAAAAGGAATTCAGAATGGCCCTTAAGGGACCAATTTCTGAATTCCTTATTTTTTACCTTATTCACGAATTTTGGACCTTCCCAAGTCCAATTATAAAAAACACTGAGAATTTCTGTCTTATACCGTGGAAACCCATATATGAAGCAGTATCCTATTTTCTGCAGAATGGGAGAGACTCCTGCGGGAAGAACAAGCGTACCCTAGACCCCGCAGCGCAGAGCGCGAGGAGGCTTGATGCTTGCCCGCGGAAAGCGAGCCCATTCTGTAGAAAATAGTGTTAACCGAATAGGAAAGAATAGCGAAAAAAAAGACTGTAAACAAGGTCCCTAAAAAATAAGGGGTTTGTCTACAGTCTGAAACGCTTTTTAATAAAGGGCGTTTGTTTCATTATTCAACTACAAGATAATTTCCATGTTCCATATTGATCACGTACTCCGGCTTTGGAGGCTTGCCGCCATGCTCCTTAATTTTCGCTTTATGGCCTGCAATGTGCTCAGGACTCTTCTCCCATGCTTTCCACGCTTCCTCTGATTCCCAGCGGATGATCATGACAACTTCCTCTTCCCCACGTGTTGTTTTCTTCACTAACAACTCACGGCTGATAAAGCCTTCACGTTGCTCTAACAAGGATGGTCCTTGGTCTGGCTTCTTTTTAAAACGTTCTAATACCTTATCTGAATTACCTTCTGTTACTGTCCATTTACGAAGTTGAACGAACATCCTTATCGCCCCTTTTATGAAAAAGCATGCCCCGCTTGAGACATGCTCCTTGTTATGAATATTATTTTAACTCATTTAGAATTTCATCTAGTTTTTCAGCTTCAGTAGTTATACCATTGCTTGAGAAGTACCAGTTAACACCGTCTAAGTAGACAATCTTTCCTTCTTTGTAAGCACGAGTTTTCTTGATAATATCATTTTCAATATCTTTCTTAATTGTTTCCACATCAGAAGCTGTACGGTCAATGATTAATAATACTTCTGGATCTACAGATAGAATTGACTCATAAGAAAAGTCAGAACCGTGGGAAGATGCTTCAATATCAGTTGTTGCTGGCTTGAAGCCAAAGTCATTGTAAACATAAGCAAAACGGGAATCTTCTCCATTGTCAAAACCAGAGATTTTCTTGTCATTATACATAGCTACTAATGCATTTTCATACCCAGCTGCTTTTTCTTTTACTGCATCTACTTTCTCTTGTAATGACGCCTTTAACTCTTTACCTTTTTCTTCTTTATCGAAAATTTTAGCTGCTAAATCGACTGTTTCATTTACAGCTTCTATGTAATTCTCGTTATCAGAACCAATGAAGATTACATTCGGTGTAATTTCTTTCAATTCTTCATAGAATGGTGTTTGACGGCCAGAGATGAAAATAACATCCGGCTCAGCAGCTGCTACTGCTTCAAAATCAATTTGTTTTAATGTACCAACATCAGCAACACCGTCAGTAACATATTTTTCTTTTAAATGTTCTGGCATATTCCCTTTACCGCCGCCAGCTGCTACTCCTATGATTCCTTCAACACCCATTGCATCTAGTGTATCTAAGAAACCATAATCAAGTGTAACAATTCGTTCAGGCATTTTATCTAATTTTACATCTTCAAAAGTAGTTGTTGTACCTTTTTCTTCATCTTCACGAGAATCTGTTAAGGAAGAAACTGTCATTGGGAATTTAGAACTTTCAGTAGTTCCTTTTTCTTCTGTTTGTTTTTTCTCAGAAGATTCTCCAGCTGTTGACTCATCACCTGAGTTACAAGCTGTCAACATTAAAGTTAAAGCAGCCATTGCAGTTAATACTTTCCACTTCTTCATCCTTTGTTATCCCCCTATTTATCTTGTTTAATTGAAAACGATTATCATTTTCAGTTGACATTATTATTCTAAATGAGAATCACAAATTATGTCAACACTTTTAAAATTTAAGCTACATCTTTTTAGTACTTACTTTGTCAAATAAATGTGGACCCTCTCAACTTGCAGGTCTACCTCTCTTTTTGTAGCCATTAATAATAATGTCAATGTCCCCATACCCTTCTTTCTATAAGAAGGTGTATTTACATAAAAAGGACTCCAAAATACGTTACTATTTTGAAGTCCTTACTAAAATTAGATATTAGCTCATTAGAGTTATGAATGTGAATTAAAGTATACGCAAATACGGCAGCCATCTTGCTCCTGTACAGGTATATGCATATCATACACATCACGTAAGGATTCTGAGTTGATAATTTCATGCGCTGGGCCATCCTTTACAAGTCGCCCATCCTTTAACGCCACAATACGATCAGAATATACAGAAGCGAAATTTATATCATGCAAGACTATAACTACCGTTTTTCCTAACTCATCTACTAGCTTGCGCAGTATTTTCATAATTTGAACGGAGTGTTTCATATCCAGATTGTTTAATGGCTCGTCCAATAAAATATATTCTGTATCTTGAGCAATCACCATGGAAATAAAAGCACGCTGTTTTTGCCCGCCTGATAATTCATCCAGCATTTTATCTTGCATATCTGTTAAATTCAAATATTCCAGGGCTTGGTCTACAATTTTTTCATCCTCTTCATTCAAACGTCCTTTTGAATAAGGATAGCGGCCAAAGGAAACAAGTTCGCGTACGGTTAGGCGAATATTTAAGTGATTGGCCTGCCTTAAAATAGCGACCCGCTTCGCAAAAGCATCTGATTTCATTTTCTTAACGTCCGTTTGATCTAAAAACACTTCACCTGTATCAGCATCTAAGAGACGGCTCACCATTGACAATAACGTCGATTTACCGGCACCATTTGGACCAATAAATGATGTAATGGCTCCCGGCTGGATTTGCAATGTTACATTCTCAATGACAGATTTCTTCCCAAAGCTTTTAGAAAGCTCTTTAATTGTAATCATTACGCTTTCCTACTTTCCTTTAGTAATAAGTATATAAAGTAAATCCCACCGACAAAGTTAATAACGACACTAATGGTTGTATTCAATTGGAAAACATGCTGAACAAGAAATTGTCCTCCGACAAGCGCAATGATACTGATCAAGCTTGCCCCAATAATTAATATGGAATGCTTATATGTAGCCAAATATTGATAAGCTAAATTCGCTACAATTAACCCTAAGAAGGTCACTGGACCAACTAGTGCAGTCGAAGTAGCAATTAGTATAGATGAAAGTATCAGGACTTTTAGCACGATTTTATCATAAGAAACACCCAGATTAATTGCATTATCACGCCCTAAAGATACAACGTCTAAATCACGTAATAATCGATAGCCATAAATAAAGGCTGCACTTAAAATGACAATCGCAATAAGCAATAATTCAGTCTTCACATTCATAAAGCTTGCAAACAAACGAGCTTGCAGACTTTCATATTCTACAGGATCAATAATGACCTGCATGAAGGTGACCAGACTTCCAAGGAAGGTTCCAATAATCATACCTGCTAATAATAAAAGGAAGATTGGATATTTATCTGCCCGGAATAAAAAGCGATATAAAATCAAGGCGAAGATCACCATCGCAATGATTGCTACACCAAAGTTTAAATAACGACTTACAACGAAAATCGAAGCCGAACCTGCTGTAAAGTAAATCACCGTTTGAACAACCTCATACATGGAGTCAATCCCCATAACGGAAGGTGTTAATAAACGGTTATGTGTGATGGTCTGGAAGATAACCGTTGCATACGCAATTGCCGTACCAGTCATAACCATTGCAGCTAAGCGTTCCACACGCTTAGGAAAGGCATAACTAAAACCACCCTGGATATTATAAAAGGCAAATAACGCCATACATGCTATGGCAATAACAGCTAAAATAATTAGCTTCACGCTATTTTTTTGCATATGCTTTCCCCCTAAACAACATGATTAAGAAGATCGCACTGCCAATTACAGCGACTGTTGTATTTACCGGTATCTCATATGGATGCACAATTAATCGGCTTAGAATATCACACGCCAATAAGAATGCCGCCCCCATGAAAATTGTATGAGGAATGGTTTTACGTAAATTATCCCCCAAATACAAGGAAACGAGATTCGGTACAATTAATCCTAAAAACGGAATCATTCCTACTGTTAAAACAACTGTTGTAGAAATGAGCGCTACGATAACAAGGCCGATATTTAACACTGTACGATAACTTAAACCTAAGTTTTTGGCAAAATCTTCGCCCATACCTGCTACAGTAAATTTATTAGCGTAAATATAAGCAATAATGATCGCTGGTACCGCTACATACAGTAATTCATAGCGTCCCGAAACGACTAATGTAAAACTCCCTAAAAAGAATGACTCTACATTTTGCAGAACATCTGCCTCATATCCTAAAAATGTTGACATAGCTCCAATAATATTACCGTACATAATCCCGATAAGGGGTACAAATATAACATCTTTGAACTTTATACGTTCAAGCAGCTGCATAAAGACAAATGTTCCAATTAAGGCAAAGGCAAAACTAAATAAAATTTGGCCCATATAGGACATGCCTGTAAAGAATATCATTGAAACAATGACACCTAATTTTGCTGCATCAAGCGTGCCAGCCGTTGTCGGTGATACGAACTTATTTCGGCTTAAGCTTTGCATAATTAAACCTGCAATCCCCATTCCTGAACCAGCTAAAATTATAGCCATTAACCGTGGCAACCGACTCATCAAGAAGATTTGTGTCTTTTCTGAATTCCAATCAAGCAGATCGCTCGGGTTAATATCAATAGCTCCTATAAATAGCGAGATAAAGGATAGGATAACAGTCGCTAATACTAGTATCCATAGTCTCATTTGCAATCCCCGTAAAATTAGTTTCTCAACAACATTAAATGATAATGATAATCACTATTGAGTCGCCTTTAATTATAGACAACAAAAATAGGAAAATCAACATCTACCGATTATCATTATCAATGATTTATTGAAAAATCAGGAAAATA
>JAZUQD010000315.1:0-5526 GCA_045605505.1 Pradoshia sp. | reverse complement strand
TGATTGGTAGAAGGGTATTCATACGAAGGTAAAATAGCCATTCTATTTGCTTATGTTATAATATTTTGGAAATAGATAGAGAGGTGCTTGCTTCGATGAGCCGTGAGAATAATTCTTCACGCCAGATTTTAAAGGGCGCTGTTATTCTGACAGCAGCAGCTTTACTGGTAAAAATACTGAGTGCTATATACCGAATTCCCTTTCAAAATATGGCTGGGGATACAGGTTTTTATATATATCAGCAGGTGTATCCTTTTTACGGAATAGCGGTAGTGCTGGCTACATATGGATTCCCGGTCAGCATATCGAAACTTTTGGTTGAAAATGCGGGATTGGATGAGGAGGCTAAAGAGCGAAGGCAGATTGTCACTGCTTCTTTTATTTGGGTATCCCTCTTTGGAGTTATCTTGTTTTCACTCTTGTTCTTTGGAGCGGAGTGGATCGCGATGATCATGAATGACAGACAGCTTGTGCCTTTGGTTCGTACGGTTGCCTTCTCCTTCTTATTAATGCCTTTTATATCCATCGTCAGAGGAATCTATCAGGCGGTTGGGAATATGATACCGACAGCACTATCTCAAACCTTTGAGCAGCTTTTCAGAGTCTCCTTTATATTGATTGGAACTTATATACTTTTAAGGTATGAATATTCTTTGTACATGGTTGGTGAGGGTGCAATCGTCGGTTCATTAATTGGTGGAGTTGCCGCAACGCTCGTTTTGACCTTTTATATATGGAAAAATCGTCAAAATCATTTTCCAATTGTGATGCCGGCTGGTGATATTTTAAAAAGTACTGGAAAGGTCCTTTTATTCCAAGGATTGGCCTTTTGCTTAAGTAATATGTATTTGCTTCTCCTTCAATTAATTGATTCCTTCCAACTATACTCAAATCTTCTTGCTCAAGGGATACCTGCAGAGGAAGCAAAGGCAATGAAGGGTGTTTATGACAGGGGGCAGCCATTAATCCAGGTAGGTTTGGTTGTAGCATCCTCGCTTTCCTTATCGCTTGTTCCGGTATTAACCAACTTACAACAAAATAAGGCAGTGGAAGAAGTTAAAAGAATGTGTCGTTTAGCTATTAAAGTCAGCTCAGCTATTGGAGTGGGAGCGGCTATTGGATTAATCGGCATTCTTAAATCAGTAAATATCATGCTGTTTAAAGATGATGAAGGGCTCGAAACATTGGCTGTTTTAGCCATTTTAATTTTATTGGCTTCTCTCTTGGTTACGTGCTCAACTATTTTGCAAACAATGGGTTATTGGAAGATAACAGTTCTAATTATTCTCCTATCAATTGGGATAAAAGCTTTGCTAAACCCCTGGTTGATTTCTGTAAACGAAATACAAGGTGCGGCTTATTCCAGTCTTTTTGCCTTGGTATTGGCTTGCGTTCTTTTGCTGTATTATGTAAAAAGGAATATCACTGGGAGTAATATGGAAATTCGTCATATAACAGGCTTGGTGATCGCAGGTATGGTCATGTATATTGTATTAAAAGGGTATTCCATTTTATTTTTCTCATTGGTGCATGATCCTGATCAATCAAGATATGTGGCATCCATACATGCAGTGAGCTCTGTTGCACTGGGAGCCGTTGTTTACCTGTATCTTTTGCTTAAATTGAAGCTATTCAGAGATGATGAACTGAACCATCTTCCAGGAGGTAATCATCTGTTAGAATTTATAAATAAAGGAAAAAATAAACGTTAGGAGAGCTGAGCGTGAGTCATCAAATTACGATTATAGGTTTAGGGGCAGGAGAATTAGATCAAATGCCGCTTGGTATTTATAAATTACTGAAAAAAACAGATCTTTTATATGCGAGAACTATTGAGCATCCTGTATTAAAAGAGCTGGTGGCTGAGGGTCTTAAGGTGGAGAGTTTTGACGCTGTCTATGAGAGCCATGATCAATTTGAAGCCGTTTATGAAGAGATAGCTGATAGCCTGATTCGGAAGGCTATGAACGAGGATGTAATTTATAGTGTGCCTGGTCATCCGCTTATAGCTGAAAGAACTGTACAAATCCTGCTTTCGGAAGGTGAGAAGAAAGGGATAAAAATACATATTAAAGGCGGACAAAGTTTTCTCGATGCCATGTTCACATCTATTAAAGTTGATCCAGTTGAAGGATTTCAATTTTTAGATGGTACAGACTTTTCGCTGAGGGATGTAAATATTACTCAACATATGATTATTAGCCAAGTTTACGATGCTTTTGTTGCTTCTGAAGTAAAGCTGACTTTAATGGAAAAGTATCCGGATGACCATGAGGTTTATATCGTAACCGGTGCAGGGATGAGCTCTGAGTCCGTTGAAAGAATGCCGCTGTATGAATTGGATCGTGCCATGCAATTAAGTAACTTAACTTCCGTCTATGTACCTCCGATTCATAAGAGTGAACGTCAATATAAAGAATTTTGGAAGCTGCGTGAGATCATTGATAAGCTTAGATCTCCAGAGGGATGTCCATGGGATAGGGAGCAGACGCATGAATCTCTCAAAAAATATTTAATAGAAGAGGCCTATGAACTAATTGATGCCATTAATGAAGGCGATATCGATCATATGATTGAAGAGCTTGGTGATGTTTTGCTTCAGGTAATGTTACACGCCCGAATTGGTGAAGATGAGGGGTATTTTTCGATTGATGATGTCATCCAAACGCTATCTGAAAAAATGGTGCGCAGACATCCTCATGTCTTTGGAGATGAAAAGGCAGAGTCAGCAAGTGATGTAGAGAAAACATGGCAAAAGGTTAAAAAAGAAGAAAAACGAAACGAATCAGAAAACATTTTAAACGTCAGCACGCACTTGCCGAATCTTATGCAAGCATTTGATATTCAGAAGCAAGTCTCTAAAGTTGGTTTTGACTGGAGTGAGGTTTCTCCTGCATGGGAGAAGGTTCTTGAAGAGCTTGATGAATTTAAAGCAGAATGGAATAAGAATGAAACAGATATTCGAGCTATGGAAGCTGAGTTTGGTGATCTCCTGTTTGCTTGTGTAAATGTAGCTAGATTACTAAAAATCAATCCTGAGGAAGCGTTGCACCAGACAAATCAGAAATTTAAGAAGAGGTTTGTGTTTGTAACAGAGTGTGTAAGGGAATCAGGAAAAGCGTGGAGCAACTTTACTCTTGAAGAACTCGATGAGTTTTGGAAAAAAGCTAAAGAAACAGGAATATAAAGGGCTATTGGAGGTATGAAACAAAATGAGATTAGATAAATTCCTAAAGGTTTCCCGGATCATTAAAAGAAGATCTATCGCAAAGGAAGTTTCAGATCAGGGAAGAATTAAAATAAATGGTAAAGAATCGAAAGCTTCAACCGATGTAAAGATTGGAGACATTTTAGAAATCAGATTTGGGCAGAAAATCCTTACTGTCCGTGTAGAGAAACTTCTGGAAACAACAAAAAAAGACGAAGCAGCTGGAATGTATTCCTTAATTAAAGAAGAGAAACTATCAGAGCAGTTGTAAGCTTGGTCTAATTCCTGTCTTCCTATCATACACTTGTACAAATGTTTGATAATGGGGGATTAGGATGAACCAATACTATGATGCAAACCAAACGAATAAATCAGCTGGACCTGATCACGATATTAGCATGAAGGGCAGAAGGCTTCTCGATATATCAGGTGTTAAACAGGTGGAGAGCTTTGACAATGAGGAATTTCTTCTGGAAACCGTAATGGGCTTTCTTTCTGTCAGAGGACAGAATCTCCAAATGAAAAACCTGGATGTTGATAAAGGAATTGTGTCAATTAAAGGGAAAATTTTCGAAATTACTTACCTGGATGAACATAGCGGGGAGAAGGCTAAAGGATTCTTTGGCAAGCTATTCAGATGAGCCTGGATATCCAGTTCGTTACCCTAATATCCATGATTAGCATGGGTATTTGCTTTGGAGCAGCATTTGATACGTACAATCGCTTTTTAGTTAGATCAAAACGCAAAGCATGGATTGTTTTTATTAATGATGTTTTATTCTGGTGTATACAGGCTTTGCTTATTTTCTATGTTTTATATGAATCTAATTACGGTGAATGGCGATTTTATATCCTATTGGCACTGTTATGCGGTTATTCCGCTTATCAGGCTCTTTTTAAGCATTTATATAAACAATTTTTAGAGTCGGCTATCCATTCGGTTCACCAAACAGTCTTATTTCTTAAGAGGTTGGGTGTTCTATTACTAGTTCGACCGATAACAGGGTTAATTACGTTCATTATTACAGTTATAGTATTTTTCCTTCAACTTGTGCTAAAATTTGGTAATGGGATTTTGGCGCTTGCCAATCTGCTTTTGAAGGCATTAATATCGGTAGTAAAGATACTCTTTTATCCTTTTTATAAAACAATTGAATGGATTTGGGGAATAATTCCAAATCGTTTACGGTCACCTGTTGAAAAGTTTTTTTATAAACTAGCAGGAATTGGAAAAGAAGTGAAGAATAGTATCAGTAAATTAATAAAAAAATGGACAACAAGGTCTTAAAAGGAGGAAAGGAAATGGGGTCGCTTGATAACAAGAAGAAAAACATCAAACAGATTGATACGCCGTATGTCCAATATCAAGAGAAACGAACCCAATCCTTTGAGAAAAAGAAATTGGGATTGGCAAGAAGATTGGTGTTCTTTTCTATTTTTGCCATAATAACAACAGGGATCGTACTGACAACACTCTTTTCTCAACATTCCGCTTTGAAGAACAAGGAAGAACAAAAAAGTGAGCTAGAAGCAAAGTTGTCTGATCTTCAAAAAGAGGAAACAAGATTAAAAGAAGAGATTATTAAGCTAAATGATGATGAATATATAGCTAAATTGGCTCGTAAAGAGTATTTTCTATCAGATGATGGAGAGGTAATATTTAATCTTCCAGAAAATGAGGGCAAGTAAACATCCCCTCACATTGACACATATTTTTTTCAGTGATTATAATATAAAGGGAAGTTATAACTTCCATTATTTTTTTAATTTCTTAAGGAGGAGCAATTTTTTTATGTCAATCGAAGTAGGCAGCAAGCTACAAGGTAAGGTAACAGGAATCACCCATTTCGGAGCATTTGTTGAGCTGCCCGAGGGTTCAACAGGACTTGTTCATATCAGTGAGGTTGCTGATAATTACGTTAAAGATATTAATGACCACCTTAAAGTGGGAGATCAAGTTGAAGTAAAAGTTATAAATGTAGAGAAAGATGGCAAAATCGGTCTTTCCATTAAAAAAGCCGTTGAGAAGAAGGAAGTCGAAACTCCGCAATCTTCTTACCAACAACGACCTCGATACAACAGAGGAAGTGGAAATGATTCTCGCGGTGGTAGAAATGACTCTCGAGGTGGAAGAGGACATGATTCCAGACCGCCACGCGAAAATTTCGAACAAAAAATGGCCCGCTTCTTGAAAGATAGTGAAGAGCGCATGTCATCTCTTAAACGGAATACAGAGTCCAAACGAGGTGGCAGAGGCGGAAGACGCGGCTAAACCTTGCTGCTGAAACAAAATGGCAATTCATATAACAGACCATCAC
>JAZUQD010000314.1:0-3545 GCA_045605505.1 Pradoshia sp. | reverse complement strand
GATCAAACTCTCCATAAGATGTTTGATCTAGCTAATGTTTTTAAAGCAAATTGACGAGATTTTAAAAATCTCTTATTTTAGACTTGCTTGGCGTTTCGTTTTGTTTAGTTTTCAAAGAACAATCTGTTTTGTTGTCGTTTTGGCGACTTAACTATCATATCAAGTTAGCAACCTTTTGTCAACAACTTTTTTAATTTATTTTTTGTCGTTTGCTATGATGTAGCAGCGACGTTTATTAATATACCATCTATATATTTATATTGCAATAGTTTTTATAAAAAAAAGTTAGACTGCCTTCTGCAGTCTAACTTTTTAGGGAATAATCCATTTTTGAATAGCTATTAAAGCCGCTATACCTGGAAACCCTAAAATCCCCGACACTAGAGTAGTAGATGGATTAATCGGGATATGTAATCCATATTTTCCGCCTACTATATTAACAATATATAATAGAACGGCTCCCACAATTAGCTTAACTGAAAAACGCCCCACTATTTTAAATGGCTTAAAGGGTGTTCCGAATAAAAATAACAAAAAAATCAATCCGGCAATGACTGCAATAAATACACCATGCTCCAATTAAACCCCTCCCAAGTATTTATACATACTTTTATGAGACAGGCAATCAGATTAGAACAGAGATCTATCTTACAGCCGGCTTATTTGACCGATATTTTTCTTTTTCGGGCTTCTTTAAATAAATAATAGTACTTTAACTCACTCAATTTAGCCTGTGAGATTGTATCAAATGAGGGATCATAACTCGTTTCGATTAGGCTTTTATGGCTAAACCAATTCGTCTTCATCGTTTTAATATCTTCTATTAACTTTTCATCAAATTCTTTGCGAAGCTTCCCTTTTCTTTGAAACAACAAGGCGTTTCCTCCTAACGAACTTTACAACTCTCTTCTACCCTCAATAGCCTTTGATAAGGTAACCTCATCTGCATATTCCAGATCTCCGCCTACCGGGAGGCCGTGAGCAATCCGCGTAACTTTAATACCAGTTGGCTTTAAAAGCCTGGAGATATACATCGCTGTTGCTTCCCCTTCAATATTAGGGTTAGTTGCCAGAATGACTTCCTTGACCGTTTCGTCTTGCAGCCTCTTTAATAGGCTTGGAATATTTATATCTTCCGGCCCTATTCCATCCATAGGTGAAATACTGCCATGTAATACATGATAAAGGCCGTTGAATTCTCTCATTTTCTCCATAGCAATAACATCTTTAGGTTCTTGCACGACACAAATAATTGATTTATCACGGTAATTATCATCACATATATAACAAGGATCTTTATCTGTGATATGACCACATACAGAACAATACATTAAATTTCGTTTTGCATTAACTAACGCTTTTGCAAAGTCCAATACTGTATCTTCCTTCATGTCCAAAACAAAAAATGCCAGTCTGGCGGCCGTTTTCGGGCCAATACCTGGCAATTTCATGAAACTGTCTATTAATTTGGAAATCGGTTCAGGATAATGCATTCTTCTTCTCCTTACATGAATCCTGGTGGTAGATTCAATCCTTTAGTAAATTGACCCATCGTGCTATTCGTCAATTCATCTACTTTTCTTAAGGCATCATTAGTAGCAGCAAGTACTAAGTCCTGCAACATTTCGATATCATCGGGATCTACCACTTCATCTTTAATTTTCACTTCAACGATTTCTTTATGCCCTGTAGCTACAACGGTCACCATTCCGCCACCTGCTGTACCTTCAATCTTTTTTTGGCCAAGCTCTTCCTGAGCCTCCGCCATTTTCTTTTGCATCTTCTGCATTTGTTTCATCATATTCTGCATATTGCCCATTCCACGCATAGTGTTACCTCCATTAAATTAATCTTTTATTTCCAATAGTTCATCACCGAAAAGTTCTCTCGCTTTAAAAATAAGCGGATCCTCAGTATCTTCATTAGTTTCTGTTGTCTCCGACTGGTCCTGCTTCTGACTGGAAACAAACTCCTGGCGAATTTTCTGCCAGCTTTCTTCCGGTATGCCAACAATGTCATAAGCATTACTTGTCACTTGCTGTAGTGTACCCTTCAAACCGCTGATGAACTCAGAATTATTCATAGCCATTTGGCAATGTATTTCATATTTGAATTTTAACACAAAAGCATCATTGGAAGCAGCGACAGGTTCTGCATCATTTAATAATGCCGCCTGTGATTTTTTCAATGATTCGAGCATTGCACCCCAGCTGCTCTTTATTTTCAAAAGATCAGGCTTTGTTGCTCTTTTTAATATATCGTTTACTCGGCCAATCGGCACTTTAAACGATCGATTTGTTGCTTTTTTAGGCTTTTCTTTAGCAGGTGCTGAGTTGTTTGTATTTATAATGCCGTTTTCACGAATAGAGGTCAACTCAACTTCCAATTGATTGATTCTATTCATGAGTTTTTGAATCGTCTCATCTGAAACTGTATTCGAGCTGCTTTGCGGTTCATTTTGACAAAGTCGTACTAACAAAACCTCAAGAAATATTCTGGGATGACTGGACCATTTCATTTCTTGTATAGAACGATTCCATTGATCGATCCAAAAATGTAAGTTGTCAGATGATATGTTGTCAGCAAGCTCTTTAAAATCATCATCTATATATACTCTTTCCATTGAATCCTCGAGCTCAGGAGCTGCCTGATAAAGGAGCATGTCCCGAAAATATAGAATCATATCCTCAACAAAACGAATGGGATCCTTTCCCATAGCAAGTAATTCTTGAAGTTGATTTAACGCTTCTGCAGTGTCCCTGCTATAAATTGCTTTCACAATTTTAGTTAGGAAGGATTGCGATACGGCACCTGTGACAGTAAGTGCATCCTCTAGAGTAATGTTATCTGATCCAAAAGATATTGCCTGGTCGAGCAAACTTAACGCATCCCGCATACCGCCTTCTGCTGCTCTAGCAATAACAGATAAGGCGTTCTGATCGTATGAAATACCACTTTCATTTAAAATCCGCTCCATCCTGCCTACAATATCCTGTGGAGTAATGCGTTTAAAATCAAAGCGTTGACATCTTGAGATAATAGTGAGAGGGATTTTATGTGGTTCTGTTGTAGCTAGAATAAATATGACATGAGCCGGTGGTTCTTCAAGCGTTTTTAATAAAGCATTGAAGGCTCCCGTTGATAACATATGGACCTCATCAATGATATAAACTTTGTATTTGACCGATGAAGGAGCATACTTTACCTTGTCACGGATATCTCTTATTTCCTCGACCCCATTGTTGGAGGCTGCGTCAATTTCTAATACATCTGATATCGAACCATCTGTTATTCCCCTGCAAGACGCACATTCATTACATGGCTCCTGAACCGGGGCATGTTCACAGTTAACGGCTTTTGCTAGTATTTTCGCTGCACTTGTTTTACCTGTTCCCCGCGGACCCGAAAAAAGGTATGCATGGGATATTTTTTGGTGCAGCAGGGCATTTTGGAGCGTTTTAGTAACATGTTCCTGACCGATTACATCTTCAAAAGCCTGAGGACGCCAAACTCGGTATAATGCTTGATAACCCAATATTCCTGCC
>JAZUQD010000313.1:0-2301 GCA_045605505.1 Pradoshia sp. | reverse complement strand
AAGTCATGGTTGAGTGAACTGAAAGAGTCTCCGGATTATATCAAGACAACACTGTTGGATGTGAAAAGGGCTTCTGCCATGATTACAAGTCAAATTGACCGTATCAACGAGAAATTGAATAATGGGATTGGTGAAGAAACGACCGTAAAAGAACGGGAACTTGAACCTGTCTTACAGGAGGAGGAAACGGTACATTATGGACGTGGAAGATAGATTTAAATCAAAAAAACAATGTAAAAACAATCAAAATCTTCGTTTTTTCTGTTATTCATTTGGTTGAAAGCAAAAGATTATATATCTTTGCAATCCAGTAGAACCTGCCAAGCCTCTTAACAATGCTCAAATAGGCAGGTCGTTTTTTTATATATAATAGTATGGCCAAGTATAACAAAACAAACAAGACCACTGAAGAACTTGTGTCAAGTCTGAAAGAAAAAGGACTGATAATATCTAATAATGCAAAAGCGATAAATTATATTCGCAATATAGGCTATTTCAGACTAAAGGCATACTTTTATCCCTTATACAAAGAACCGAAACACAAGCACCTATTCAAGCAAGAAGCATCATTCGATAAGCTTATGAATATGTATCGTTTCGACCGTAAATTACGACTTCTTTTATTCAATGAAATAGAAAAAATAGAAGTAGCTTTTCGAAGCACAATCGTAAATATCGTTTCTGATGTATTAGGTGACATCTTTTGGATGACCGAACGTAAATATTTCAAAAGTGAATTTTATTTTAATTCGTCGTTGTCTTTGATTCAATCTGAATACGAAAAATCCAAGGAAGAATTCATCATTCATTTTAAAAATAAATATTCGGACTCTCATAGATTTCCACCAGCGTGGATGATTGCGGAGATTTTACCATTAGGGAACTTGTGTCATATATTTATGAATCTCATGAGTCCGAAAGCAAAGAAAAAAGTGGCTAAATATTTTGGTCTTCAGGAACCGGCTTTCACTTCATGGATGCTTGTATTAGGCAATTTACGGAATATGTGCTGTCATCACACGAGAACCTGGAATAGAGAACTCGCCATCAACACTGCTAATCCACAAATTACGGCATTTCCATGGATAGATATTAGAAAGACAAATCCCAAAAGGATCTATTACCGTATATGCATGATTCAATACTTGTTGTTTACGGTTTCACCAAACAACAAGTTTAAGGATAAATTAAAAAGACTTATTGACAAGTATCCCACAGTTGATATTGCGGCAGTAGGATTCCCTACAGATTGGGAAGATGAACCTCTCTGGAAAGCATAAAAGACAGGAATTATCACTGGCTTTGGTGATAATTCCTGTCTTTTGATTGTATGAACATATTTTCTAATAAGAATCGCAATTATTCATAAAGACGGAAATTTTGTCGATTAAGAAGCGGTTTTCAGGGTGATTTTGTCGATTAAGGAATAAAATAAGGCCCACTCATCACGAGCAAGCCTTACCATGAAAATGAAAAAATTATTTTATATGCAGCTCAATCTTTGTGTGTCTGTTGGCTTCATCGGGATTGAATCTGTCAATACCACCTTCTGAAACCTTCAGTATCTTCTTATTGTCAACACCCCTTTGTTCCAATAAACGTAGGATATAATCTGCACGGCTATCACTCAGTCGGTTGTTGATGACGGCATTGCCTGTGGCGCTGTCAGCAGCACCGGTCACCTTGACGACCAAGCCATATTCCTTGACCACTCGTGCAATCTCATCCAAGTTTATAAGTTGGGATGAATCAGTCAGCGTTGACGTTCCCAATCTGAAGAAGAAATAGATGGGTGAACCGAGACACTTCCCATTAGTAATATTTGCCAGATATGAATTGATGGAGATGGAATCACCACCGTGATAATGGTACCTGTATCGTAGTGGAGCTTTACCAATAGTATTCACACCTGTTGAATCACCATCAATAGGATAATCTCTGTTCATCAACCTTGCCCGGAGAGAGTTCAATCCGCTGTAATCGTTTCTGGGATATCCGTTATTCCCCGTCGGCATCGCATCTTCATTGAGTTTGTCAAACAAGTTGCCGTATTGCTCTAGCAATCCTTCAATCTCAAGTATCTTCTTCATTTCAACAATCGCCATAACTGACAGATTGTTCTGTCTTGAAAGTCTTGCATTGTCCGATTGCAGGGACACCGCATAGTCAACCAACTGTTCATTACGTTTCATGAAGGGCTTGGCATCTATTACTTTTTTCCACCCGACCTTTCCTATAGTGAAGGACAATCCCGCCTTAACGCTGAACAAATTGTCACCGAACTCCCGGGAAGCGCTGTGG
>JAZUQD010000312.1:0-4059 GCA_045605505.1 Pradoshia sp. | reverse complement strand
CTTGATTGCGCTGTTGGTACCTAATTTTAAAATAATGTTAGATACAATGTCCGTAGGGACGACATCTATTCCGATTGCTATCGGATTGATTGTGATGATGTATCCGCCACTTGCAAAAGTAAAGTATGAAGAGATGTGGCGGGTGTTTAAGGATTGGAAAGTATTATTGCTATCCTTGTTTCAAAACTGGTTGCTCGGTCCTGTTTTAATGTTCTTCTTAGCAATCATCTTTTTAAATGATTATCCCGAATATATGGCAGGCCTGATTATGATTGGCCTCGCACGTTGTATAGCTATGGTTATTGTATGGAATGACCTGGCGCGTGGAGATCGTGAGTATGTAGCTGGGCTTGTCGCTTTTAACTCCGTTTTTCAGATTTTATTTTATTCGGCATTTGCCTACTTTTTCTTAAATGTTTTGCCGGGCGTATTTGGTTTGGAGAATCTTACTGTAGTCATCTCGATGTGGGAAGTTACGAAAAGCGTTCTAATTTATTTAGGTATTCCTTTTATAGCAGGCATAATGACGCGTTTTATTGGCTTAAAATTAAAGGGAGAAAAGTGGTATCAGGAGTCATTTTTGCCTAAAATCTCTCCTCTTACACTGATTGCCTTGTTGTTTACGATTGTGATGATGTTCTCCTTAAAAGGAGATAAAATCGTTGAGCTTCCATTGGATGCGATTCGGATTGCTATTCCATTACTGATTTATTTCTTGATCATGTTTGCCGTATCCTTTTATGCTTCAAGAAAAGCAGGAGCATCCTATCCTGTAACGGCATCCTTATCTTTTACCGCTGCAAGCAATAATTTTGAGTTGGCGATTGCGGTTGCGGTTGCTGTATTTGGAATTAACAGTGGGGTAGCCTTCGCAGCTGTTATTGGTCCTCTCGTTGAAGTCCCTGTATTGATTGCGCTTGTAAATGTAGCTCTACGTTGGGAAAAGAAATATTTCCGTACGAACAAGATATAAATCACGTCTTAATAAATGTTTAATCAGGAGGGAATTTCTCGTGACAAAGAAAAAAACAATCTATTTTTTATGTACAGGCAACTCTTGTCGCAGCCAGATGGCGGAAGGATGGGCAAAGGAAATATTACCTGACTGGAACGTCAAAAGCGCTGGACTTGAAGCACATGGCTTAAATTCAAATGCAGTGAAAGCGATGAAGGAAGTAAATATAGACATAACCAATCACACATCAGATGTGATTGATCCGGATATTTTAAATCATGCAGATTTAGTCGTAACATTATGCGGCCATGCAGATGAACATTGCCCAGCAACACCGCCAAACGTGAAACGAGTTCATTGGGGATTTGATGATCCAGCGAAAGCAGAAGGAAGCGAGGAGGAAAAATGGGCATTTTTCCAAAGGGTGCGCGATGAGATAAGAAATCGAATAGATTCGTTTGCGAAAACTGGTGATTAAGTCTGTTAATTAAATAAAGGTAAATAATGAAAAAAAGCTAATCATCGGATTAGCTTTTTTTCATTCAGTAGTATATTGAACAAATAAATCATTAATCTATTTTAGCCAATTGCTGAAGCTGCTCTCTATCCAAAATGAGATAGCCGCGTTCATGTTTTTTTATCAGGCTCGCCTTGCAGAATCGTGAGATAACATGTAAGAGGTGACGGTAGGAAACTCCTAAATATTCACTAACTTCTGTATGTTTTTCTTTATAAAAATCCTTTTCAGCTGACATTAGTATAAATGAGGCTAAACGATTTTCGAGCGGATATATTTGAGTTTGGACAGATTTAAATGAAAGATGATGTGTTTTTTTACTTAGAAAAATCGACAAATGCCTTAGAAAAACCGGATCTTCCAATAGTTGATTTTTACATATATGCATGGGGATAGCTAAACAGATGGTTTTAGTTGATGTTTGGACTCCTATTGAATACTGTTCTACTCCCAATAATTCAAGTTCACCAATAAGTGATGGTGCTTCAATAAAATTAAGGAGAGATACTTTTCCATTTTCATGTGTAATATATAGTTTTGCTTTTCCTTCAACAATAAGGTATAGGTATTCTGGAATAGAACCTTCTTTAAAAATAAATTCACCACGCTCAAATTGATGAACTTGAATAGATGGTTTAATCGAAAAACTGGAAAAGGGTTGGATACTATATAAATCAATATATTGACTGCGCAAAGGTTCAGATAAAATCTGCACTTTTTTCCTCCAATTATTAAAAATATGAGATATCTCACATTATTGTAAAGGTGAAACATGCTATGATGCAATAAATATGGAGGGAAAAAAATGAACAATCCGCGTTGGTTTTCACAGAACTTTTTTTTGTTTTTTATGACATGGGGTATATTTTTACCTTATTGGACAGGTTACCTTGTACAAGGAAAAGGATTATCAGTGTCAGAAGCAAGCTTAATCATGGGATTTGGATTGGTTGTGCGGGGATTATCAGCTCTGTTTGCTTATCCATTTGCCTCTAGATATTGGAGTGCCCACAAAGTCGTTGTTCTTTTGATCATCAGCTCATTAGTGGCGACAATCCTTTATATACCATCAAATACATTTAGTTCATTATTTGTTGTTACACTTATTTTTAGTGTCTTTTATCCAACCCTACTTCCAGCAGTGGAAAGTACAGCAAGTATTCTAATGCAACAGGGAGATGGAGCATACGGAAAAGCACGCTCATATGGATCGCTTGGATTTATTGTATCTGTGCTCGTGATTAGTATGGTGACCGGTTATTTTGGGGACAAAGCAATTTTATGGGCAATGATGTTTATGCTCGGGATTATGCTTATCAAGTATAGTTTGCCAACACCAGCTATATTGTTAGAGAAACCGATTAAACAAGAAAGTAAAAATGCCATGAAAATGAGTAGCTTATGGAGGATTAAAAGCTTCCCGATTGTTTTGCTTATTGTGTTTTTACTACAGGGTGCTCATGCTTCTTATTATAATTATGGATATATCTATTTGCAGGATTTGGGGGTAAATACCTATTATATTGGAATGATAATAAATATTGCCGTCCTTTTTGAAATCATCTGTTTTGCAAAAGCTGATCATCTATTTAGAAAATGGCAACCATCTTCGTTACTCTTGATAGCGGCAGTTGGATCCACTTTGCGTTGGCTGCTTATATTTTTATTCCCTAATGTATGGGTCTTTATGTTATCGCAGAGCTTGCATGCCTTGTCATTTGCTTTGGCCCACTATGCATTTATTCTATATATAACAAATTCTTTACCAAAAGAGCAGAACTCCAATGCACAGGGTGTATATTCAGCTTTTGCCATGAGTTTTAGCACGGCGATATTGACATTAGCAGGCGGTTTTTTATATGATATTTCTCCAGGACTCTCTTTTGCTGGAATGGCCATTTTTACATTGCCTGCAATTTGGATCATTTTAGTGACAAGAAGAAAGTATAGTTACTAATTTGGTATTATATAGAAAATGAGTGTCTTTGTTCAATTTAATATGGTTGGAGATGATCAGGATGGTAAATAAAGAAACATTATTGGAAAGTGCACGTGCAGTAAAATCGAATGCGTATATGCCATATTCCAAATTTCCTGTGGGAGCGGCCCTTTTATTAAAAGACGGAAGCGTTATCAATGGGGTGAATGTTGAAAACGTTTCATTTGGGGCAACCAATTGTGCAGAAAGAACAGCTATTTTTACGGCCGTTACAAAAGGATATAAAAAAGGCGATTTTCAAGCGATAGCAATTGCGGGTGCTACAGAGGATTATCTGCCTCCTTGCAGTATTTGTAGGCAAGTGTTAGTAGAATTTTGCCCACCTGATATGCCTGTTTACTTAACGAATGCCAAAAATGAATGTAAAGAACTGACTCTAAAAGAATTAGTACCATACGCCTTTACGGAATTAGATATGTAATAGTTATAAATAAAGAGAGAGCCAGTCTATACCTGCTCTCTCTTATATTTTATTCAATGGAATCAGCGATTACTAACGGTAAAGTAATATCCCATCCGGCTTGTGATGTATAGGTAAAGGATCCACCCACTTGACCGTAAACAGTGACGACGTCTTCGTCCACAAAA
>JAZUQD010000311.1:0-19909 GCA_045605505.1 Pradoshia sp. | reverse complement strand
GCAAATTATAGAGAGAGATAGAAACTCGTGGTTGGCAGATGGTCTTATTTCGATTGATACTTTTATAAGGTATTTTGATTTGGAAGACTTTACGATCCTTAACCAAAGTAAAAACTTCCACACATTAGGTGGATTTATTATAAATAAAATTGGTTATATCCCGAAAACCAAGGACACCATTCAAGTGGGTGATTTGCACCTTGAAGTAGTGGACATGGATCGTGCCCGAGTGGATAAAGTGTTGATTACAAGATTGGAAATAGAAAAGGAAGAAAGATAATGTGAAATTCCAAAAATCAACAAAAAAAGATGACCTAATGAGAGGTCATCTTTTTTTATACAATTTAAAACAATAAAACATGAAGTTTCCTACTACGTGAAAGAAATCAAAGGGTATTCCTTATAAAAAGTAAATCCAGAATCCTGGAAATCCAAACTGTCCATTAATCCAGAGTCTCGAGTATAAAAAGAAAGGGATCAAGCAATCAATGGGTTTGCGTTGGAGAATTAATTTTTTTTATACTATTAAATAAGTTCTTTATAGCACTCCATAAATCAATTACGAAGTAGCCGTATACAACTAAGTTTGCGACTATATCACTTGCCATAAATGAAGGGAATGTTTTAGACATAAATTGTATAAACAATATAAGTAAGCCAACAAGGACTAAGAAACTTATTGCATTTTTTGCTATAGAATACAGATAAAACATGATACTGATGAAGAAATATAATTCTACAAAACAGGTAATATACTCCTGATCTAAGATGAAATTATCGAAAATTACATATGTCCATAAAGCAGCAACTAAAGATTTTAATAAAACATTACTGACTTTATCCATCTTAGCCACCTCTATGATAGAAAATAATTACTTATTAATACATACCCATTTTTTCAGGATAATTAAAATAGTTTTAAATGAATAAAAGGAGAATAATCACGAAATATCTGTGGGGTTAGGTCATCACCGTTATATTCATTTGGGTCTTTCGCCAGGAATACACATAAGTATTTAATATGATGTCTATACTCATCAATAGTTCTAGGGTGTACCATCAATTTCTTAAGCATGATTGAATACATCGAGTACTTCTGCTAAGGAATAACTTTATGGCTATAGGGAAGTATTTTGGCCATCGTTAGTTCGTTACCTTCAGTAATTATCTGTTGCTCCTCTTTCGCCAATATACTTACGTTTCATCATTCAGAATCCTCTATTTTTGTACTATGTACGGTGGAAGTAAGTCTTTCGGATGTCAAAGGATATAAAAAAATCCGCAATATTAAACAAATGTCATCTGATTGACAAACGTTAATATAGCGGAAGGTGCTTTTTGTACGTCCCAGAGAGGATTCGAACCTCCGACCTACAGTTTAGGAAACTGTTGCTCTATCCTGCTGAGCTACTGGGACTTATGTAAGATACTTTATAATTATAATAATATTATTCAGAAAGGTCAACTTTCTTGAACATTTTAATAATTATTTTTTAAAAGTATAATTTATATAAGAAGCGTTGTCATCCATGTACAATATTCACTCTTATAGTGATTTCTTCACTAACATTAACCCTTTTTCCTTCATTAAATATTCCAAAGCTGATTTAAAGGTTGAGAATGTATTTAGTGAGTTTGTAAAAGGCAGTTGACATGAGATTAGGTCTTTAATGAATGTGGGTGTTAAACCTACAACGAGTACTCGTATTCCCATTAATTTTAGGGAAGATATTAAACTTCCTATGTTCTCACCAAGTAATTCTAATTCATCACAATTTTTTAGTATGAATCCACTGAAATCCAATACGATAGAATCGATCTCAGTATTATTTACATAATTTAAGATACTTTGAATGACCTGATCAAAGTGAGCGACTGATATGTCAAAGGTTAATGGAACGAGTAGTGTATCAGGTATAATAGAAGGGATCATCGGGACGGAAATTTTATGAGTAATGTTTTCTAAATCTGTAACTCTATCAGTTAAATAATTGATTTTTTTAAGCAGAAATTCTTTTTCAGTTTTATCCATACTCAACCTCACATATATTTAGTAAACGCCTAACTGTCTGTTCTTTACTATTATTCGTTGCAACAGGACATAAATCCTTTATCTTGAAAATGAACTATTTTAAGAGTGTGGATAGACTAGAATGGAAAATTGAAAACACACGGAATTAATGGGTGGAGTGCTAAGACGGTATTTATCTTCGTTTGCTATATCTTACCATCTTTATGTAATAGATAGCCAGAAAGAATTATTGAATACGATAGTGGATCTCATCATTTATTTATAGGTACAAAGTATATGGGAAATTATTTAGATAATAATTTTCTTGGGTTTTATTCTTCCAAGAAGAATCATGTACAAAAAATAATTTTGAAATAGCATAATACAATCTATACATATAGAAGGAATATGAACATATTATGAAATTTTACAAAGATTTTATTATTTTCATAAGGGATATGAGTTTATTTTCACAATAGTTTTATGTTATAGTATTCTCTAAATATATTAGATAAGGAGGCTTTCTTGATAGTAAGTGAAAGGCTTGAATAATAATTTAATGAAACAGACTCCATTTAAAGATGTTTTTCATTAGAGAAGGATCTTCCGCATTAACTCTTCTTTAATCGAATCCTATCCTACATACGTAGTGATTCTGATTAATTTCTACATTAGTTATATTTTATACCCGATTTGAGAGCATTGAACATTCTCGGTTTGGTCTTTTGCATGCAGAAGAGTATTTAGAGAAAATTAGTTTATAAGAAAAATGAATAAATAGGTAAGCTCTTTGAAACTAGTAACAATTTTTAAAAATATTTTGGAGGTGAATCCCTCTTAAGAGGGAAATAATTGGACATAATCACGCTAATCAATCTTGTTTTACTTGTAATACTGATCGGAGCCTCAGGGTTCTTTGTAGCATCTGAATTCGCTGTAGTAAAAATTCGGATGTCACGTATTGATCAACTAATCTCAGAAGGAAACAAAAAAGCCGTGTTGGCGAAAAAGGTAGCAAGTGACCTGGATTACTATCTTTCTGCCTGTCAGCTGGGTATTACCGTAACCACTTTAGGATTAGGTGCACTGGGTAAACCAGCGGTAGAGGGTCTTTTGTATCCTTTGTTTAACCTCTTTAATGTACCTGATGCGGTTGCGTCGGCTTCGTCCTATGCGATAGCTTTCATTTTGGTTACCTTCTTACATGTAGTAGTGGGTGAAATGGCACCTAAAACGCTGGCGATCCAATTTGCCGAAAAACTAACTCTTATGCTTGCTCCGCCTTTATATTGGTTTGGCAGAGTTTTATCTCCATTTATAAAAGCATTAAATGGTGCATCGAGATTAATCCTTCGCGCATTTGGAGTCAAACCTGCAGGGCATGAAGAGGCATATTCTGAGGAAGAATTAAAGATTATTATGGCCCAAAGTTTTCAGGGCGGTGAAATTGATCAAACGGAATTGGAATACATGGAAAACGTATTTTCATTTGATGAACGTGTAGCTAAAGATATCATGGTTCCGAGAACGGAATTAGTAACGCTTGATTTAAATATGAATTATGATGAAATTGTGAGTATTATAGATGAACATAACTACACACGCTATCCAGTTGTTGAGGATGGCGATAAAGACAAGGTTATTGGAGTAGTAAATGTGAAGAAAATGCTGACGCATATTGCTGCCAAAAGAGACCGGAAGCTTGAGGAGTTTGTAAGGGATTTACCTTATGTTCTCGAAGCAACCCATATACAGGATGCGTTGTTAAAAATGCAACAGGAACGTGTTCACATGGCTTTAGTCATTGATGAATATGGTGGTACATCAGGAATCCTTACAATGGAAGATGTGTTGGAAGAGATTGTAGGGGAAATCCGTGATGAGTTTGATGAAGATGAAGTAGCCGATATACGTAAAGTTGGAGAAAACCAATATCTTATTAATGGCCGTGTGCTATTGAGTGAGTTGGAAGAACTGTACGGTTTGGTCTTTGATGACAGTGAAGAAATCGATACCATTGGTGGTTGGATACAATACCGGAATATCGATTCAGTTCAAGACGGTGATAAGGTCATTCATGGAGATCATGTATGGACTGTAACAGAGATGGATAACCATCAAATTAAAGAAGTCATGTTTGCTCAAAAAGGTAAGAAATAATCTAAAGGGATTACTGGGAACAAATTTTGTTACTATTGTTGGAGGTGAATCCCTCTCTAGGGGGAAATAATTGGACGGATCAATCGCTTTAAATTTATTTTTAGTAGCTATATTTATAGGACTAACTGCATTCTTTGTTGGTGCTGAATTTGCCATACTGAAGGTGAGAATGTCCAGAATTGAACAATTGATATCTGAAGGCAACAAAAAGGCAACTCTTGCTAAGAGAGTTGCAGAGAATTTGGATTATTATCTGTCAGCATGTCAATTAGGTATTACAGTCACAGGATTAGTATTAGGGGCGTTGGGTGAACCAACTGTAGAAAAAATGCTTCATCCGGTATTTGAGGATTGGGGAATATCAGAATCAGTATCCACTATCCTGTCTTATGCAATTGCTCTTCTCGTCGTCACGTTTTTACATGTCGTTGTAGGAGAACTTGCACCTAAAACATTGGCAATCCAATTTGCAGAAAAATTGGCTTTGCTTTTATCGCCGCCGCTATATTGGTTCGGAAAAATCACAAAACCAATTATCCATGCATTAAATGGCTCTGCTCAATTCATTCTTCGTACCTTTGGTGTAAAGCCGGCTGGGCATGAAACTGTCCATTCGGAAGAAGAGTTAAAATTAATTGTCACTCAAAGTTATGAAAGCGGAGAGATTAACCAAACTGAACTGGCTTATCTCGAAAATATTTTTGCATTCGATGAACGAATGCTAAAAGATATTATGATTACAAGAGACCAAATTGTCACTTTGGATAAAAAGATGTCTCTAGAAGAAATTCTTGAAACTCTTGATCATCATGATTATACCCGTTATCCTGTTACGGAAAATGGAGATAAAGACATTCTTGTTGGGTTTATTAATACAAAGGAAATGCTAACAAGTGTAGCGGCTGGGAGAGACAAACAGATCCAGGATTTCATTCATGATATGCCACGTCTAAAATCAACCACTCACATTAAAGCCGTATTATTAAAAATGCAACAGAGTCGAGTGCATATGGCAATCGTTGTTGATGAAAAAGGTGACATAGCCGGTCTAGTCACGATGGAAGATATATTGGAAGAAATCGTTGGTGAAATTAAGGATGAGTATAATGGAGATGAACTGCCTGCTACATGATGGTAAATCCATTAATCAAGTTCACTAAATAGGATGCTTTAAAGGTAGGCTGTCAGCTGAGTTGTTTTAAAGACTTAGTTGGCAGCCTCTTTTTTTAGCATTTAGATAGTTAAGTATGATGGCATAATTATAATTTTTAGAAATCCTTTTCCTCCTTAATAAGCGAGTAACATTCTCCTTTTTTACCGCAAAAATCTCTCCATTCATTTCCCCATTAATCTTTTCAGATTCTTTGTAGTAAGATAGTTGTATCAAAAAAAATGGGATACATGGTACTATTAGAAGTGGACTTTTAAAATACGTAAGCTTTAATAGGATCTAAATTTACATAGAAGGAGTTTGACCTGAATATGGGATTTCCATTGATTATTGCGGAGAAACCGGATCAAGGAGTTACGCTGGCCTCACCATTCTCTTTCAAAAAACGTGACGGATATTTAGAGATTGCTCCTAATGATATTTTTCCAGAAGGGGCATTGTGTACGTGGGCGATTGGACATTTAACCGAGTTATCCTCGCCGGAAAAATATAAACCTGAGTGGAAAAGATGGGCCATTGCCACATTGCCTATCATCCCTGAAAGATTTACATATGAAGTGACAAAATCAAAAACAAAGCAGTTTAATATTATCAAGCAATTGTTGAAGCGTTCGGATGTGGATTCAATTATCCATGCTGGCGATGCCGGGAGAGAAGGAGAATTAATTGTCCGCAATATCATTGCAGTCAGTGGTATCCGTAAACCGATGAAGCGCTTATGGATTTCTTCTTTAACGAAAAAATCCATAATAGAGGGATTTAACAGCCTCCGTGACAGCCAGGAGACAGTACCGCTTTATCATGAAGCCTATACGCGTTCTTGTGCTGATTGGCTTGTTGGCATGAATGCATCAAGAGCCTATTCCTTACTGCTCAAGCAAAAAGGAATGAATGATGTGTTCTCTGCGGGAAGGGTGCAAACTCCTACACTTGCTTTGATCGTAAAACGCGAACTGGAGATAGAAAAATTCGAATCTAAACCCTTTTGGGAAGTGATCGCTACATTTAATATAAACGGGAAAACCTATGAGGGCAAATGGGAGAAGGACCAGGAATCCAGGCTGGATAAACAAGAGATGGCCCAAAACATCGCTGCTTTTTGCAAGAATAAAGACGCAAAAATCATTGAAATGAAGACAGAACGGAAAGAATTCCAGCCGCCATTATTATTCAATTTATCGGCCCTGCAGGCAACTGCCAATAAAATGTATAAGTATTCTCCTAAGCAAACACTGGATATCACGCAAAAGCTTTATCAAAAGGGGATCGTTTCTTATCCGCGGAGTGATTCAAACTATGTGACCGAAGGAGAGGCAGAAACTTTTCCGGAAATCTTAGCAAAACTTGCCCAGTTTGAGGAATATAAATCTTTCATACCTGTTCCTAATCCATCTATACTAAATAATTCTAGGTTCGTTAATGAAAAGAAAGTTTCTGATCACTATGCGATTATTCCGACGGAACAAGTTAAAGATCCTGCGAAGCTTTCCGGAGAAGAAAGGAATATCTATGATTTAATTGTACGCCGCTTGATTGCTGCTCACTATGAATCAGCCATCTTTGACTATACGACCTTAATTACATTGGTAGATGGAAGGGCAGAGTTCGTTTCAAAAGGGAAGCAGCAAATACGTGAAGGCTGGCGTCAAATTATTTTCCAACAAGAAAAGGATGAAGACACCATTCTTCCGAACGTTCAAAAAGATGATGAGGGAAAAGTAAAGAACGTTAAAGTAAAAGAAGGAAAAACACAGCCACCCAAACGGTATACCGAGGGACAATTAATTACATTAATGAAAACGGCCGGTAAACATCTTGATAATGAAGAACTCGAAAAAGTGTTAATGAAATCTGAAGGATTAGGTACAGAAGCAACAAGAGCAGGCATTATTACGATGCTGAAGGATCGAAAATATATTGATGTTAAAAAGAACCAAGTGTTCGCGACCGATAAAGCGAAAGTATTGATCAGGGCGATTGGTGATGAAATATTAGCTTCACCTGAGATGACAGCTAAATGGGAGCAGCGTTTGGCAGAAATCGGACAAGGAAAAGCATCCGCCGCTCAATTTATGGAACAGACAAAGAAGCTAACCGGAAAAATTATTGAAGATGCTGTAAAAGGATTTGAAACCTGGGATTTTACAGGACTAAAGGTTGAAACGATTGAACGTACCTCTTCCAAGTTTACAACCGGAAAAAAGGTGGGAGCTTGTCCGCTTTGTAAAGGTGATATCGTCGATAAGGGTGAATTTTATGGATGTGCGAATTATCGACAAAACCAGTGTAAATTCACGTTCTCAAAAAAAATCCTTGGGAAAAAGATCTCTCAAACCAATATGCAAAAGCTATTAAAAGATGGCAAAACCAATGTCATCAAAGGATTTAAAAAGGGAGAAAAATCATTTGATGCGGCGATTGAATGGAAGGATGGAAAAATTAATTTCCTATTTTCAAATGAAATTGCCCCAAAAACTTAAAAATTTTTATGCATTCAGGTATAATGGTCGAAGAAGTTTCCATTTGCTTGTATGTAAATGGAGTACATACTATATTAAGGGAGTTTTTGTGAATGAGTAAAGTATTGATTTTTGGACATAAAAATCCAGATACGGACACAATTTGTTCAGCAATCGCTTATGCAGAATTGAAAAAAGAGTTAGGTGTTGAGGCTGAGGCTGTACGTCTTGGTGCCATTAACGGTGAAACGCAATATGCACTTGATACATTTAAAATGGCAGCTCCCCGTTTGGTTGAAAAAGTTTCAGAGGAAGCACAGGAAGTTATTCTTGTAGACCACAATGAAAGACAACAAAGTGCAGATGACATCGAGCAAGTGCGTGTTCTAGAGGTTATTGATCATCACCGTATTGCCAACTTCGAAACAGCTGATCCATTGTACTACCGTGCTGAGCCGGTTGGTTGTACAGCAACGATTTTAAATAAGCTTTACAAAGAGAACGGTGTTAAAATCAGAAAAGAAGTGGCGGGGTTAATGTTATCTGCAATCATTTCTGATTCCTTATTGTTCAAATCTCCAACATGCACAGAACAGGATGTGGCTGCAGCTAAGGAATTAGCTGAAATTGCTGGCGTAGATGCAGATGTTTACGGATTAGAAATGTTAAAAGCAGGTGCAGATTTAAGCAAGAAAACAATTGCAGAATTAATTTCTTTGGATGCTAAAGAATTCTCCATGGGTACTTCCAAAGTGGAAATTGCGCAAGTTAATGCAGTAGATACGAATGAAGTAATGGCGAAGCAAGCTGAATTGGAAGAAGTTATGCAAGCTACTATTAATGTAAAGGGTCTGGATTTGTTCTTGTTGGTTGTTACGGATATCTTAACTAATGATTCTGTTGCGCTTGCCATTGGTCAAAAAGCGGCAGCTGTTGAGAAAGCCTTCAATGTAACATTAGTAAACAATACAGCTGTTCTTAAAGGGGTCGTATCCCGTAAGAAACAAGTGGTTCCAGCATTAACAGAAGCTTTATCGTAAATAATACTTGCAAACTTCCTAGATTAATGTTATATTAATATATGCGATGAGCTGAATTGTGTAAGCCGAGCACATACCTTAGGGTACACACTATGTGGAGTGTGGTGACTCGCCTCAATTTTTTCGAAAAAGAGACACCTGTTTTTTAAACAGGTGTCTTTTTATATATACAAGTTATTATGAGGTCGATATGGATTTGATTGAACTACTGAGAAGCTGTATCCATTAATATACATAAAGTATAAGGATTAAACTAAAAATGTAAGTGAGTTCGATAAGGTATTCGGTATCGAGAAACCATTAGAAGGCCTTTAATTAAACTAAACAAATAAAAATGATCAATTCCAAATACCCTACATATGTTGATTATTATTCAAGGAGGAAATGACATGAATAAGAAAACGGTAGATGATATTTTACAGGAAGGAATTCATGGGCCTAAAGAAATAAAGCCTGCTGAACGAAAAGAATTTTTGGGGACTATACGTGAACGTGTTGTTGTCGTATTGACGCAGGCTCAGGTTTACCAAAAACAAATTCCCAATGGATTTATGGATCTTTTGAAAACGAATAAGGAAGCTAAACTATATTTAAACGGGCACATCAATTATTCCCATCTATCCAAATTTGTTAAAGCAGCAGATGAACATGGAATTCAATTTAAAATCGTGACCAATAAGGAATATAATTCACCTAACGGGTTAGTCTTGGCTTATGATCATGCTATAAATAAGGAAAACATTACGTTGATGGAGCAATCAGCTGAAAATAAGACCGAAGAAACACCTGAAAAGAAAGGTTTCTTTGAATCACTTAAACGAATGTTTATGAAAAATTCTTAAAGATTTTTTATTCAAGAATATGGCATCAATATAATAGGCACGTGCCGCTAGTATCATACGGTAATCAAGTGTCGGTTACTGGTAGGATGAACGTGCTATCCCCTATTCGAGTTGATGTTTGTGTGGTATAGTAATCAAATTGGAGATAAATTAGGTTTATAATTTGAGGGGCACAAAAAATGAATTCAACACGAGAGTATATTGAAGAATGGCAGGAAGCACTTGAAGAGGAAATTCAATACCTAAAAAAATATGGCAGTACGCGCTATCACTTGATGAATGGTAATAAGATTACATCAGGTGATTCTTTTACGTACTATTTTGAATCTTCCAGTGCATTGAGAATCCCTGTGGGGACGATTGCTAAACTGGAATGGGGCGGGAGCCGCTATGATGCCAGAATCTTGTCCTCTGAGGGCAATAGTTTACTGCTATCTCTGGATCAGTCGATAGGGGAATTGATTGAGGAGGCAACGATTTATCATGATCCGTGGGAACTCTTAGATCAGTTAATCGAAAGACTCGATGATATAAGGAAAAGCAAACGAAAAAGAAGCCGGGTAAAACGTATTATGGAACCTTCCATGCCTGATAAACGAACAGACAAAACAAGTAAAAGCTCGGTACGTGAGCTATACGCCCGTTCCAAATATAACCCGGTCACCTTTGTTTGGGGTCCCCCCGGTACAGGAAAAACATACACTTTGGCTCGAACAGCTGCCAATAAATATTTTAAAAATAAACGGATATTAGTCCTTTCCCATAGTAATCAGGCAGTCGATGTTCTGCTGGCTGAGATTACGGGATTTGTTAAACGAGCAGATCGTTTTCAAGAAGGGGATATATTACGGTATGGCTCTCAAACTGGTGAAGGTCTGCTGATGCATGGGGATATTTTGCCGGGTAAGTTATTGGAAAGCCATGATGGGCAATTAGTAAAGGAAAGAGACTCAATTGCGGAAGAAAAGAGATTGCTCAAAAAGGATCTATCTATGTCATTCAGCGTGCGTGACTCAGAGCAACTGCTTGATCTGGAAAAAAAGCTGGGTAGAATCCTGGAGAAAATACGGCAAAAAGAAGTCCACCTCTTAAAAAATGCGTATATAATAGGCACGACCTTGGCTAAAGCTGCGATGGATTCAAGTATATATGAACAAGAGTATGATCTTGTTTTGATTGACGAAGCTAGTATGGCCTTTATCCCACAAATTGCTTTTGCCGGCTCTCTTGCCAAGCGGTGTATTATTTGTGGAGACTTTAAGCAATTGCCTCCTATCGCCGTTTCGCGTGGCGAACTGGTAGATCGATGGTTGAAAGAAGATATTTTTCACCGTGCCGGGGTCGCCGATATCGCGCGTGGTGGGAAACTTCATACGCATCTGTTTCTTTTAAAAGAACAGCGGAGAATGCATCCGGATATATCTGCTTTCACGAATCAATATGTTTATAACTCATTAGTCGGAGATCATCCAAGTGTTCATGTAAATAAAAAAGAAATCGTCTCAAGGTCGCCCTTCCCAGACCGTGCGTCGGTATTATTAAATACTAGCTTTACCGGAGAGCATTGCTTCACAGGTACTTCCTCGGGTTCTAGAATGAATTTGATGAATCTGTTATTATCCTTTCAGATTATACATGAAGCTTATAGCAGTGGTACCAAATCAATTGGTTATGCAACTCCATACCGAGCCCAGGCGCAGTTGATGGAGACGTTAATTAAAGACTTATATCAAGATGAGAATGGTCTGCATGATATTTTGGCTGCTACAGTCCATCGTTTCCAGGGAAGTGAACGGGAACTAATGGTATTTGACAGTGTGGATAGTTATCCTCAAAATCGGGCTGGTATGTTATTGACTGGAAGGGAAAGTGAACGACTTCTTAATGTTGCAATCACAAGGACCAAAGGAAAGCTGATTCATGTTAGCGATGTGGAGTTTATTGAATCAAAAGTTTCTCATTCCAAGACCCTTCATCAACTTGTGCAATATCAGATGAAACGAAATCAAATGATCAATATGGACCAAATAGGCAAGTGGATTACGAATCACCATCCGAAATTACAATGGATTTATGCACGAAATTTAGAGGGATTTTATCAAGATATAAAACAAGCCCATTCATCGATTATTCTCTCCTTGCCAAATTCGAGTGTTCTATCACAAGAGTTTGTTCAACGAGTAAAAACAAGGAATTCAAGGGCAAAGTTAATGATATACTCTCCTGATTCCCATACCTATTTAGATCCTGATATCCATCTTCAGAACGGTCCAAGTTTCAGCTTCGTCATTATGGATCAAAAAGTATTCTGGCTTGGAATTCCGCTTGAAGCGAATAGGCGCGTTCAACCGCCGTACATTGGGATTCGGTTGGAATCTGAAGCATTTGTTAATCATTTTCTGCAGCAACTGCCAAAATAATTGGCAGGATATTGATTGCTATTTTCAGTTATTAGATTTATAATTCTATATGTTGATATTATTGAAATTTTTAAATACTATATATTGAGTTTAACGTGTTAAAGGTGTCGAATACGACTTAATAGGGAATCCGGTGAAAATCCGGAACTGTACCCGCAACTGTAAATGCTGATGAAATAAGTAAACCACTGTAGATCAATCTATGGGAAGGACTTAGAGTAAAATGACGCATGAGTCAGGAGACCTGCCTTTTTCACTAGTTTACCTTTATCGGGAGCAATGAAGGTGGAACAGAGAACATGGCAATTTTGGCACATTTCAATTTTGTTATTATTTCTATTCCCATTGCTGATTAAAGGCAATGGGATTTTTTGCGTGGAGAAAATCAAAACTATTCGGTGGTTCTGAGAAATCCTGATTCAACAAAATATGTCGTATCAGAAGGTATGGTCTTTATGTGATGGTTTGGTAGCTCAAAAATTTGAATTGGGTCAAGCTTTACCATTCAGGGGGAGCTCAAACCAAAGAATCCTATCATTACAAGAGTATGCATTAGAGAAATGGCATTGAAAAATAAGGGGGAAAAATGATGGTACTATCATACGATACACAAGATCATAGTCAATATAGCAAGATAGAAATCAGCAATTTGGAGAGCATTGAAACATATATAAAAAAATCTCTGAAACCTTATCCTTCCCTATATTCAGCAGAAGAATATATTGAAAAAATTATGACGGCACTGGAATATAAATCTGACTATAACAAGGAAGAATTGGTGAATTTATTCGTACTCAGTGCCGTAGAGCGAATATCTGCTGATGAACCGGATTGGACGTATGTAGCAGCGGCTATTTATTTAGATCGTTTATATGAATTAGCTTCCCAAAACAGGGGCTATGAGCTGAAAAATAAATACGGAAATCTCTATCAGCTTGTTCTAACATTGACTGAAATGGGTATCTATCATCCTGCCATATTGGATGTGTATACAGAAGAAGAGATTAACAGTCTCTCGGAACTCATCGAACCGTCAAAAGATCAATTATTTACGTATATTGGCATTCGTACATTGGCAGATCGTTATTTAGCTAAATCCCATAGTGGCAGACTATATGAACTTCCTCAAGAGCGGTTTATGATTATTGCTATGACGTTGATGATGAATGAACCAGAAAACAAAAGGCTTGAATTAATAAAAGAATCCTATTGGGCATTATCCAATCTTTATATGACGGTGGCGACTCCTACGCTTGCTAATGCCGGGAAAAGCTATGGCCAGTTATCCAGTTGTTTTATTGATACGGTCGATGATAGTTTGCAGGGAATTTATGATTCGAACACGGATATTGCCAATCTATCAAAAAATGGTGGCGGAATAGGTGTTTATTTAGGAAAGATAAGGGCCAGGGGCAGTGATATTAAAGGCTTCAAGGGTGTTTCCTCAGGGATTATTCCATGGATGAAACAATTAAACAATACTGCTGTCAGTGTGGACCAATTGGGCCAAAGGCAGGGCGCTATCGCTGTTTACCTGGATGTTTGGCATAAAGATATTTTCACCTTTCTTGAAGCCCGTCTGAATAATGGCGATGAACGTTTCCGTACTCATGATTTATTTACAGGTGTATGCATTCCAGATTTATTTATGGAGCGTGTTAAGGAACGCGGCACATGGTATTTATTTGATCCGCATGAAGTCAGGAAGGTCATGGGCTATTCTCTTGAAGACTATTTTGATGAAGAAAAAGAAAATGGGCAATTTAGACAAAAATATGAAGAGTGTGTTAACCATCCGAAGCTTTCGAAAAAGGAAATACCGGCAATAGAAGTGTTTAAGGCAATCATGATTTCTCAGCTTGAAACGGGAACGCCTTATATGTTTTATAGGGATACGGTCAATCGCTTAAATGCCAATCGTCATAAGGGAATGATTTATTGCAGTAATTTATGCACAGAAATTACGCAAAATCAAAGTCCAACAACGGTGATTGAACAAAGAACGGAGGATGGGAAAATTATTATCGAAAAAACACCCGGAGATTTTGTTGTCTGTAATCTATCCTCCATCTCTCTGGCCAAAGCTGTAAGGGAAGATGTGCTTGAACGATTAATAACGGTACAGGTTAGAATGCTTGATAATGTCATCGATTTAAATAATATACCAGTCATTCAGGCGAATATAACGAATAAAAATTATCGTGCGATCGGACTTGGTACATTTGGCTGGCATCATTTGCTGGCATTAGAGGGCATTGCTTGGGAATCGGAGAAAGCAGTTGAATACTGTGACCGTTTATACGGAAAAATTGCTTATTTAACCATCAAATCAAGTGTAGATTTAGCTAAAGAGAAATGCGCCTATCCATATTTTGGCGGGTCTGATTGGGAAAGCGGAGCGTATTTTGACCAAAGAGGCTATCATTCTGAAGTGTGGAATGAGTTGAAAACTGATGTCCATACATATGGGATTCGAAATGGCTACCTTATGGCTGTGGCTCCAAATTCATCAACTGCCATCATTGCTGGTTCTACATCTGGAATTGACCCAATTTTCAGAAGGGAGTATTCCGAAGAGAAAAAGAACTATCGAATTCCAGTGACTGCACCTGATTTGAATCTGGAGACGATGTGGTATTATAAATCCGTTTATTTAATTGATCAAAAATGGAGCATCCTCCAAAATGCGCGTCGTCAAAAGCATATTGATCAGGGGATTTCGTTTAATCTGTATGTCCGCAATGATATTAAAGCACGTGATTTATTAGATTTGCATCTGCTTGCATGGGAGACTGGTTTAAAAACAACTTATTATGTACGTTCTACATCAAGTGCTGTTATAGAAGAATGCGAAAGCTGCCAATAATGATGAGGAGATTATAAAATGGACACAAAAACAATCGTAGAAAAAAGAAAATTAGTTGACCGGGATGCACCGAATAGCTCAACGGGGATTATTAATGGAAAAAATTCGAATATTTTAAATTGGGACGATGTGCGTTATCCATGGGCTTATCCAAAATATAAAGTGATGCTCTCTAATTTCTGGACACCTTTTGAAATTAATATGGTGAATGACGCGAAACAGTTCCCCAATCTATCAGAGATTGAACAGGAATCTTTTTTGAAAATTATCGGCTTGTTAGCTTTACTTGACAGTATCCAATCTGACTATGCTAGTAAAGTTGCTGATTATTTGACCGATTCCTCGTTGAATGCCTTAATGATTATGCTGGCACAGCAGGAAGTGATTCATAATCACTCGTATTCGTATGTATTATCGAGTATCGTCCAAAAGAGTAAGCAAGATGAGGTTTTTGAATATTGGAGAACAGAAGAAATCCTCCGTAAACGCAATGATTTTATTACGGATGGCTATCGGGATTTCACAGAAAGCCCAACGATTGAAAACCTGCTCAAATCCATCATTTATGATGTCATTCTGGAAGGACTCTTCTTTTATTCGGGCTTTGCTTTCTTTTACAATTTGGCCAGAAACCAAAAGATGGTGGCAACATCGACGATGATTAATTATATAAACCGGGACGAACAGATTCATGTTGGCCTATTTGAAAAGATTTTCAAAGAAATTTTGACAGAACATCCGGAAACCGATACAGAAGAGCTCAGGAATTTTGCGATTGAAACCTTCCGAACAGCGGCAGAACTTGAAATTGAATGGGGTAATAAAGTCATCGGAAATAAAGTAGAAGGAATCACGATGGCTGAGCTTCGTCAATATATCCAATTTATGGCTAATAAGCGTTGCAATCAGTTAGGGTATGGAAGAACACCATTTCCAGATGTTCCAAATAAAAATCCGTTCAGATGGATTGTTGCATATCAGGAAGTAGATTTAGGCAAGACTGATTTCTTTGAACAAAAATCACGACAATATACCAAAACAACAGATTCGAATGGATTTGATGAACTCTAAAGAGCAAAAAAGACGCCGTAATTGGCGTCTTTTTTTGCTCGAAGGCATCCTTACCAGCGGTGTGCTTTCGCATTGCTTCTCAAAATGATATTGGTTTGAGACATTGCAGTATGTCCATTAACCTGTGATTTTGAGCGCTTCCGCCTTGTCCAGTTATGGTGAAAAAGAGAAGAGTGTGGATCTAACTGATTCCGATAACTCATTGCTTATCACCCCATCAGTAGGATACGTTCCGATGCCCAGTTAGGACATCCATAATAGGATAGGCAAAATCGGGGAATTCTATTCTCGGAAAAAGTTCACAAAATAGATCATATAATTATGATAAGATAGATAGAAATGGAAACTATTGGAGAGATTGTTATGCAATTGTTGGAACATGAACCATAACAACGCAGAAATCAGTGTCGTGGTCCGCCTTTATACAGAATGGCCTACAAACTAATCTGTTAAAGGGGAGAATACAATGAGCTACGATTCCGTGTTTTTAAGGTATGTCGAGCAAGCATACCAACGTTTTTCTGGGGATTTTTCATTTATTACCGGAACTGGGAGAATGCAAACCGATTGTTTGCCATGGTCCTACGGAAGCCGTCTTCTTTTTCATATGAAAACATCGAATAGAATGCTTGATATGGGCAAAGGCGGTGGTGAATTTTTATCGTTAATGAGGCCGTTTCCTTCTGAAATTTATGCAACGGAGGCATATGAACCTAATATTCCGATTGCCAAAGAACGTCTTCAACCATTTGGTGTACAGGTAGTCGGAATTGAAGAGGATTCTGTTCTGCCTTTTCCGAATGCTTATTTTGATCTGATTGCGAATCAGCATGAATCTTTTTCAGGGAAAGAAATAAGCCGGATATTAAGAAAAAAAGGGATATTTATAACGCAACAAGTTGGTGGGTTGGATTGCAAAGAAATGAATGCGTTATTTGATGTGCCCTTAAATGGTGATTATTCTTCGTGGAATTTACAAACCGCTCAAGATGAGATCAAGAAGAGTGGCTTAGTCAGTATCTACGGTCAAGAAACTTTTCCTATTCAACGATTTTATGATGTTGGTGCTTTGATCTATTATTTAAAGGCAATTCCATGGAAAATACCAGACTTTTCCGTAAATAAGTATTTTGATGTGTTATATAAAATTCATACGATAATTCAAACGAATGGGTACTTGGATGTAACACAGCATCGATTCATTATTGTTGCTGAAGCTATATAAGAAAACTTTTTCATAGGCGTGATTTAAGCAAAGCAAGGCTGTCTTATATAGCAGAAAAAGATACAAGACAGCCCTCTTTTAAGTTTGTAAAAAATAATTCCTAATATGTATCTATACACAGGTTCTGTGTATTATGCATCCTTATCAAGGTAGTTGAAACGTATTCAATTTGCATAGGAAAATCATATCGTAGTATTCCTCGAATTACCTAGAATTGTATTTTTCTAACTTCACTTTAGATTCTATCACTATGTAAAAATAGTATTCTTATTCTCTCAGAGTTAAAACTAGGCGATGGCTTTGGCGAAAAAAACAGGAAATTAAACCCATTTATTTCAGGTATATATTTGAATGAAATAGATCTTATTAGTCTTTGATTAAAGAGTAATTTGGCTTATTATAAATGGTATTGGTCTTTTATCATGCATATATCCCATATGATAATCTTGTGGGAAATGTTTGAAAATAGAGCACAGTGATATAGATAGATAATCAGAATTTAAACAGACCAGTTTGGACTAATAGGAGGATTTTTAAAGTTGTTTAAAGAAATTTCCATCTCGCGGACATCATGTCTTGGCATATCCCCGATCTATCAGGCAACCATCACAAGTGAAGGACATGTAAGTTGGCAGGGTGAGAAGCATGTTTCATATATAGGAGTTAAAAACTTTACGGTTTCCAAACAACGAATTAAAAAAATAGAGGATCTCTTGCTATCTTTTGATTACAAGAATTTTATCTATCAAACAACTGCACAAATTGTGCCGGATAGCCCAACCTGTGTTACCAGAGTGGTTTATAAATATGGTGAACATAAGACAGTTGTACATGATTTAGGTGATCAAGATGCCAGTTGTGAGAATAGTAAGCATTCATTAAAAAGATTGGATTCTTTTGAAAAGAAAATCGAAGAGTTACTGGGCTTAAAATATTTAATTAAACAGCCTCTCTACCTCTTCCATATTAAAAGAAAGTCAAATCCGCATGAGGAATACGTTTTATCAGGTTCCAATCACTCAGACGCATTTCGAATGATTAATGTTTACGAGCCTAATTATCAAGACTGGCAGATTGAAAAGTTAGGTAAGGACAGTACAGGGCATATTCAACCGTACATTATCATGCAGAGTAAGAGCTAAAATCTAAAGTTTGTCACATATTGTTTGCGAATTGGAAATTTTTTATATAAATATTAGGTTTGCTACTTGCAGGTTGCCCCTTTGAGGAGTACAATTAATTTTATTAATTATTCTGACAATTCAAAGGGGACACTACATGGATACTCAACAAATATCTATTACACAAGCCAAATATAAAAAAGATAAACCTAACTCTGAAACACTTGGTTTTGGCAGAATCTTTACAGATCATATGTTTATCATGGATTATGATGAAGAATTAGGTGGTTGGCATGACCCAAGGATTATCCCTTATCAACCTATTACTTTAGAGCCTTCCTGTATGACGTTTCACTATGGTCAAACGGTCTTCGAAGGATTAAAGGCTTACCGCACTCACGATAATCGTGTTTTTCTATTTAGGCCAGAGAAGAACTTTGAACGCATGAATAAATCCAATGATCGTTTATGCATTCCCCATATAGATGAGTCATTTGCCATCAAAGCGTTGGAGCTTCTCATTGATATGGATCGAGATTGGATTCCGGATCGAGAGGGAACCTCTTTATACATACGTCCGTTTATCATTGCTACAGAGCCTTATCTAGGGGTTTCCCCTTCCAGGCATTATCAGTTTATGATTATTTTATCACCGGTAGGAGCGTATTATAAAGAAGGAATAAACCCCGTTCGAATTGGTGTAGAAAAAGACTATGTTCGCTCTGTTAAAGGCGGTACGGGTATGGCTAAGACAGGAGGTAATTATTCTTCCAGTCTTAAAGCGCAAGAAATAGCAGAAGCACTTGGCTGTTCACAGGTATTGTGGCTAGATGCGATTGAGAAAAAGTATATTGAAGAAGTGGGCAGTATGAATGTCTTCTTTAAAATAAATGGTGAAATTGTTACGCCATCATTAAATGGAAGTGTTCTGGATGGTGTGACTCGACATTCCATTATTCAGCTATTACGTTACTGGAATATCCCTGTAACAGAACGTCGAGTTTCTATGCAGGAAATCATTGAGGCCTATAAAAATGGTACTTTGGAAGAAGCCTTTGGTACCGGGACGGCTGCCGTTGTCTCTCCAATTGGTGAACTGCTGTGGGATAATGAAATTCTGACTGTTAATCAAGGGGAAATTGGGAGCATCACACAGAGATTATACGATACCATCACAGGCATACAAAATGGCAAAATAGAAGATCCTTTTAATTGGATCAGGCAAGTAAAAGAATCAAGCAAGACACATGTATACAAATAAGTAGATTTATCGAAAGACGTGGGTAACCGCGTCTTTTTTTATGTTTTTATGCTTTAATCCATAGAATGGCTTAACAAAAAGCAAGAAGGGTAAAAAAGTTGTAATGAAAGTCTGCTACATATGCCTAATCATGCATCGGTTTTATTTAAGGTGAATTTAGTTAAAGTATTTAATTATTAATATAGTTTATTATTTTATGATATAATAATTACATCATGAAAAGTAAGTATATTCTCTATATGAGAGAGGTCAATAAAGAATG
>JAZUQD010000310.1:0-1723 GCA_045605505.1 Pradoshia sp. | reverse complement strand
ATAGTAAATTCCATCATCACGTAGCATACCGATGATATTAAACCAGTACTGTGAGTGAAAGTAGGTAATAGCCGGCTCTCTTGTCAGCCATGTCCTACCATCAGATTCGGTAACAAGAGTCCGATCATTGCAACCAATTACGATAAATTGGGTACCTTTTAAAATGGTCGTCTCTTGCCAAACCCGGTGTATGTGTCCATTATGTTTGTAACTGTGTATTTGAATTTCTTCTCCTTCTCTCGGTACTCGCACGTTGTATTACCTACTTTCTCTCCCTATAGGGCAGGGCACTTATATACCGTCTCTGTGTTCGAAATGACAATATATTAACCGTTAAATTAAGATACCTTTTTCCGTATTCTTCTATTATTATAACGATTCATATACAATTTTAAAACAAAGAGCCATTATGAAAAGAGAGATAAGCCGAAAATTATTGAACATAATGTAACCACTATGCACTTTTGGTCACCTTTTTCATATGAAATATTAACCTTATAACCAGAAAAAAACGTTTGCAAACATGATTCTTCAATCGATGAGGGATATGAGGAGGAATAAAAATAAAAGAACATCTCTTCAGATGCCCTAAATGATTGTCAATCTATATTTAATATTTATAGTTCCGAGACCGATTTAGCTTGGTAGCTTTCAATCACTTTTTCCGTTAATTGCATGAAAATAGTTTGAATCGTATCTAATTCTTTCTTCATCTCACTTATATCATCCTGGACAGTCAGTAAATCAGCATGGTTCTTTCGATTCCTCAGTTCCTCCTCTAAATCCATATAACGGTCAAGTTCCGTTTGCATATGTAGTAACTTATCCATAATTTCCATCTGTTCATTAACCAACTCTTCAAAACTCTTCATACTTTACACCACCCAAAATAAGTATAAGAATAGATTTCTCTAATAAGTACAAAATACCTTTGACTTATTCTGTAGCCTTCTAAGAGGTTTTGTCGAGCAAATTAAAAAGCACTTGCCTACTACTGGCAAGTGCTCCTCTTTGTAATGGTTTTACATTATTGTTGTCCGAAGTTTCCGGAGTTTTTAGCTTTGTTTTGCTCTGCTTTAGCGTTTGCTTTTTTCACGGATTGTACATCCGTTTCACTTGCAAATTCAGTACCAAATTGACCTTGGCTTTGACCTGCAGATTGTGCGTTTTGTTGTCTCACTTGATTTGCATTTGTTTTTGAATTGTTGTTAGCCATTGATATCACCTCCACACCTATTAATGTATCCAACAGACGTTTTCATATACAAAAAGGGTATTACCATTTTTTTCTAGATTACCTTCCTTTATTCATGGCACCCTATATAGACACATATTTTGATTAGAAATGAGGAGTAAATGAAATGTTTGTAGGCCGAGATATGTCAGAGTTATCCATGATTCCTAAGCAAGAATGGAAGGATGATGAATTGGAATATTACCATCATTCATTCCAGCAAATCATGCCCTATTTAAACGTAGAAGGACATACGATTCAAAGAGAAATTATCGAAGAGATTGAAAAAAGGGGAGGCTTGAAGAGACAAGAGGCTACCTGGACGCAGGGAACTCGAATTTCCTATGATTAATTAAAAATAACCCGGCGTGAGCTAACTGCGAAGAAATAACACCTTCGGGTATAGCTGATACCGGGTTGTTTTTAATTAATCGTAGGAAACGCGCGTTCCTTGTGTCCTGGTGGCTTCGTCCCTCTTTAGACCGCCTC
>JAZUQD010000309.1:0-4070 GCA_045605505.1 Pradoshia sp. | reverse complement strand
GAACCGATTTTTATAAGACTCTCCCATTCTGCATCCAAGTCATCCACAGCGATTCTTTCAGTCACCGATTTAGCAAGGCTCATTGAAAAACCTTTGCGTACAATAAATTGAATCGATTTCTGTCTTGCTTCTTTATTTGAGCCCTTACTTTTATTTAATGTCTTACTCGCCCATTCTTCAGCATTTTCCCGTTGTAAATCATCTGTATATTGACTTAAAGCAGCCTGTCGATCCTTTTCTGAGATTCCTTTATTAATTAACTCTGTCCGAATCACATCCGGACCCTTTTTACTGACATTTATTTGTGTCCGCACATAAGCGTTTGCATATTCCTCATCATTGACATATTTATAATCACGAAGCTTATGCATCACTTCATCAATGACAGCCTGTTCCCATTCCTTCTCTGTCAAATACGTTGCAACCTCATATTCTGAACGTATCCGATAAGAAAGATAATTAACGGCAGACTGAAAAGCTTTTTGAATATGGTCACGATATTGAATTTCCATAATAGTTAATTCGTCGATCTCCATACCCTTTGAAAGTTTCATTCGGACAAGCAAATCATCGTCCACACTGAACGCATATTTTTCTGCCTGTCCTTCTTCTTTTAAGTATATATTAAAACGATTTTTATTCTTTTTTTGTTGTTCAATTTTCGAAATAAGCGGCATTACGTCTCGCCTCCTCTTTAAATGTAGCATATATCCTTATCTTAGTCTTTTCTTTGATTTGTGAAAATGGATTAAACCCTTCATTTATGGAAATTATAGGGATGAGACTATTATCGAAAGGAGCATGTACATGGATAAGAAGAAGCGAGATCAAATGAAGAACCGCCTGACCTCTACTCAGGAAGTACGATATCAAAAGGAATTCAAAGCAGCAGATCGTGCGGCCGGAAATACAGGTATTAAAGGAATTCGTCCATAAGCCTACCTTTTATTTACCAGAATAATGATTTATCTTTTGTTGCACTCTAATCAGGAAGATATTCTTCATTGGGAGGTAATCTATAATGGGCAGATATAACCATAACTTACTTCACGGCAGAAATAGGATGGCAAATGGGCACGTGCCACCAACCATAAAATCTGACGGACTAGATGTAGAATTTTCTGAGGCATTAGCTGACCATGATGATCTAGTTGCACAAGCTCGATCAAATGCAGCTGATGCACGTGCCAAAGCAAGAAAATAAACAAGAATTCGCTTGGGAATTTGTATTCCCAAGCGAATTTAAAAAACCATTCGATTCCAGAATCGAATGGTCCACCACAATTAACCGTTCACTTCGGCATATAAATTTGGTGCTATTAAATCCTGAGATTTAAAAATTTCATTAATTTTCTCGCTTCCAGAATTAAAGAGTTCGTCTGCCTGCTCCATATTGACATCAGCTGTGCCCGACAATTGAGATCCCTTTACTTTGTATGATTCTGAAATAGACGTTATAGACTTTTCAAAGTCCTTGCTATATTTATCTAAGTTCTTCGGTACTTTCACATCTTTTAATGCCTCAGCAACTGAGTTTGCTGACACAGCAGCCTTTTGTTTATCTTCCTCCGTTAAGACAGAAGGATCCTCGGCTCCCTCATAGGCATTTAAATCACTATCACTTCCATTAATCGTATTGGCAATAGAGAGATAGAAATCCAATAACTCACTTTTTACGTCCGTTGATGTTCCATTATTTGTTTCTTCTTTCGTTTCCTCTTTTGAAGAACAACCCATAACCATAACAAGCATGAATGTTATAACACTACATAACCATAAACCCTTTTTCATTCCTTTTGCCCTCTTTTCTCTATATTCACACTATTCAAACTGTTGCATGTAATATAATACAACTTTAGGAAGTATTCGTAAACACCATCATTTTACAATACCTGTAAATTGGTTATTATCTATGCTTTTTTCTAGAAATATTGTACTATTAAATGCGTATAGACCCATTAATTACAAAGAATTAAGAGTCAGGAGTATAGATAAATGATATTATCCGTAAAAGATTTAAGCCATGGCTTTGGAGATAGAGCCATCTTTAATAATGTTTCCTTCCGCTTGCTTAAAGGCGAACATATCGGCCTTGTTGGAGCAAATGGTGAAGGAAAGTCTACATTTATGAACATTGTAACTGGACAGCTGGAACCTGATGAGGGGAAAGTGGAATGGTCCAAGAAAGTACGTACTGGATATCTAGATCAACATGCAGTTCTTGAAAAAGGCATGACCATTCGAGATGTACTTAAAACAGCATTTCAATATTTGTACGATATGGAAAATGAAATGAATGACATCTTTGCCAAGATGGGCGATGCGTCACCTGAAGAATTAGAAGCTTTGCTAGAGGAATCCGGTGTACTGCAGGATATCCTAACAAACAACGACTTTTATATTATTGATGCTAAGGTTGAAGAAATCGCAAGAGGCTTAGGGCTGGATGAAATCGGTCTTGAACGCGAAGTCCAAGACTTAAGCGGCGGACAACGTACCAAAGTTTTGCTCGCAAAATTGTTACTTGAAAAGCCTGATATACTACTTTTGGACGAGCCAACTAACTACCTGGACGAGCAACATATTGAGTGGCTTAAACGTTATCTGCAAAATTATGAAAATGCCTTTATTTTAATTTCACATGATATTCCATTCTTAAACAGCGTAATCAATCTTGTTTATCATATGGAAAATCAAGAATTGACTCGTTATGTCGGCAATTATGATGATTTCATGAAAGTATACGAAGTGAAAAAACAACAACTAGAGGCTGCCTATAAAAGACAGCAACAGGAAATTGCGAACCTTAAAGATTTCGTAGCACGTAATAAGGCACGTGTATCCACGAGAAACATGGCAATGTCGCGTCAAAAGAAACTTGATAAGATGGAAGTTATTGAACTGGCGAAAGAAAAACCGAAACCAGAATTCCATTTCCGTGAGGCGCGTACATCAGGAAAACTCATATTCGAAACAAAAGATCTTGTAATCGGGTATAACGAGCCTCTTTCCAGACCATTGAATTTGCGAATGGAGCGTGGCCAAAAAATCGCTTTCGTCGGTGCCAATGGTATTGGTAAAACAACCTTACTAAGAAGTATCCTTGGTGAAATTAAACCAATTTCCGGTCAGGTTGAACGTGGCGAACACTTGCATATGGGATATTTCGAACAAGAAGTCAAACAAACTTCCAATAATACCTGCATAGAGGAAATCTGGCAGGAGTTCCCTTCCTATAATCAGGCAGAAATCCGTGCTGCTTTAGCAAAATGCGGACTAACCACTAAGCATATCGAAAGTAAAGTAGAAGTACTCAGCGGTGGGGAAAAAGCGAAGGTTCGACTTTGTAAACTGATCAATCGTGAACATAATTTACTTGTTCTCGATGAACCAACCAATCACCTTGATGTAGATGCTAAAGAAGAATTGAAGCGCGCTTTAAAAGCCTTCAAAGGAAGCATCCTGCTAATCAGCCATGAACCTGATTTCTATCAGGACATTGCCACGGATGTTTGGAACTGCGAATCTTGGACGACTAAAGTATTTTAATTAAATAATTAAGTACAATTACTACCCGTTAACTTTGTTAGCGGGTATTTTTTATCATGAAAGGCAATTCAACCTACACCTTGATAGTCAAGGTTTTTACCAAGATATAGACAAAGAAAAACCAAGCATCCCTTTTGATAGGTAAATGCTTGGTTTTTCTTTGTCGTTACGGTTTCAAAACAACCTTTGTACAATCATCTTCGTGATCATTAAAAAGGGAATACCCTTTAGCAGCATCTAGAAGTGGTATTTTATGTGTAACAATTTCAGTAGGATCTAGTTTTCCTTCTTCAATCATTTTGTATAAACGAGGCATATAATGCACAACAGGAGCTTGTCCCATCTTCATCGTAATATTGCGTGAGAAAAATTTCTCTAATGGGAACATATTATAGACTGATCCATATACGCCTGTAAGTTGCAGGGTACCAAATTTCCTTATTGCCTTAGTGGCAATTTGAATAGCACTCAGTGTCCCACCCTGTAATTTTAATTTTTGCTCCACTTTTTCAATGGCTGAT
>JAZUQD010000308.1:0-9272 GCA_045605505.1 Pradoshia sp. | reverse complement strand
TTGGAGACAGTATATACGGCACCATTGGGATAAATATTGATAAAATCCACACTTATTCCCGAATTGGCCATTGCTGTAAAGACCTCAGCTTGTAAATCATACTGGTCTTCTTTCGCTTTTACTTTAATCTGAGTGATATTGTTTACATGTGCAATACCTGTTACAAGTCGTTCCTGGATATCACTGCCGCGTCGGTGCTTCGGATGACCTGTCACTAACGTTCCTTCCCCTTCAGAATAGGTTGAACGGATCCGTAAGGGAACCTTAGCCTGCATGGCAATTTCGACTGCTCGAGGATGAATAACTTTAGCTCCCTGGTAAGCCATATTACAGACCTCTGTGTAAGTTACTACAGACAGTGGTCTGGCTTGTTCTGCAATGCGGGGGTCTGCTGTCATAATTCCTTCCACATCCGTGAATATATCAACATACTCAGCCTTTAATGCGGCTCCAAGGGCTGCTGCCGATGTGTCACTGCCTCCACGGCCGATCGTTGTTATATCTCCATTTTCAGCAACCCCCTGAAAACCAGTGACAACGATGACATCTGATTGTTCTAGTTCATCAATCAGTCTATCGGTCTTCATTTCCATTATTTTCGCATTTGTAAAATCATTATTCGTTCTAAATCCAGCCTGTCCTCCAGTTAAGGCAGTAGCCTTAATTCCCTTTTCCAGGAGCATATTGGTAAACACAACCGCTGAAATAATCTCACCGCAAGATAAGAGCAAGTCCTGCTCGCGATCTCCCAAGTACATTCCATTTCCATTCACAAGCGATAGCAATGAATCAGTTGCATAGGGATCACCTTTTCTCCCCATAGCAGATACCACTACTACTATCTTATACCCTTTGTCTAAACCTTTTTTAATATGTTGAAAAGCATACGTTCTGCTTTCTGCATCTTTAACAGATGTACCGCCAAATTTTTGAATGATGATCTTCACTTTTCACACCCCAAAATTGGCCTTCATATTATAAGAAAATAAGAAGGCCGGAATATCCTCTATATGTGCTTACTTATACAAGTCCTAATCGAACAAGACTCTCCGCTATCTGGACAGAATTCCAGGCAGCCCCTTTTAATAGGTTATCTGAAACAACCCACATATGGAAGCCGCTATCTTCGTCCAAATCCTTCCTTACTCTTCCTACAAAAACTTCATTTTTCCCTACACAGTCTGCAGGCATTGGATACACCTGATTAGCAGGATCATCTTGAAGGACAACTCCAGGAGCATCCATTAATAATCCTTTTACTTGTTCAGCACTGACGCCTTCGCTTTCAATTTCAAAATACACTGATTCAGAATGACCCACCGCAATAGGAAGGCGGACACATGTAGCAGCAACTTGAAGAGAAGGCATATGCATTATTTTTTTTGTTTCATTAATCATTTTCATTTCTTCATACGTATACCCATTATCTTCAAAGACATCTATCTGAGGAATGGCATTAAAAGCAATCTGATAATGTTTTTCTGCACCTTTAACAGGTAGTATAGATGGATTAACGGTCTTACCGGCTAAAATATCGCCTGCTTGCCTATTTAATTCCTCAACAGCGGCTGCACCAGCACCAGAAACAGCCTGATAGGTGGAAACAATAATTTTTTTAAGTCCATGGGCTTTTCTAATTGGTTCAAGTGCTGCAACCATTTGAATAGTCGAACAGTTTGGATTCGCAATTATTCCCTGATGCTTATGAAGATCTTCTTCATTTACTTCAGGAACGACAAGCGGGACATTCTCGTCCATACGAAATGCACTTGTATTATCAACAACGATGGCACCTCTTTTAACTGCTTCAGGTGCTAGTGCTTTTGATATACTTCCGCCAGCACTGAACAGAGCGATATCGACCCCTTCAAAGCTCTCTGGCTTTGCTTCCTGTATCGTAACGATCTCACCGTTAAATTCAACTTGTTTACCAGCAGAACGAGAAGAGGATAATAGGCTTATTTTCCCTATAGGGAATTCCCTTTTTTGTAGTGTTTCAATCATTTGCTGTCCTACAGCCCCAGTAGCACCCACTACAGCTACATGCAATTTTTTATTCATGGATGTTTCCCCCTCTATAAAATCTGATAGTTATTTTAATGTAAAACTGCCACAAAAGTTAGAAATGTTGTCAAAATAATTTTTATATTTATTTATAAAAGGCGCAACATTCTTTTCAGAACAATGAATATATTCTTCTTTAAAATATATCACAAGATGCTATTTTTTTAAATCATCCACATTAATCTCTGTATCTTTCAATGATAACAGGCTGTATTTGTTTTGCTTCAAGAGCATGTTCGACGGTTTCTAACATACTCTCCATTCTCGCCACCATAGAATTTGGTTTTTTTATGGGGTCATCCTGCCCAAATGGAATGAAAAATATATCTTTAGTACTTAGCAGTCTCATTAAATTCACACCATTTAATCCAAGTGCATCATTTGTTGAAATACCGAGTACAACCGGGCGATGATTTCTAATGGTTGCTTTGGCAGCCATTAGAACTGGTGAATCATTTTGTGCATTTGCAAATTTACTCATCGAAACACCAGTCAAGGGGGCGATTACCATACAGTCCAATGGATATTTTGGTCCTAATGGCTCTGCATCGACAATCGTATCAATCACTTTTCTGTTTGTCAGTTTTTCAATTTTTGTTATCCAATCCTCACCCTTGCCAAATCTTGTATCCGTATTTTTAACCGTATAACTGACAACCGGAACAACTTCTGCTCCTGCGTTAACCAGTTTTTCGATTTCCGGATAAACTTCGTCATACGTACAATGTGATCCAGTTAATCCAATACCTATTCTCAACCCCTTAACATCCATCCTTATGTCTCCTTTCCATTTCCCATATCATCCAGAAGTAATTGAGCCAGGACATTAGCGATAATTTGGCCAGCTGTTTTAGGTGCCACAATCCCAGGCAATCCAGGCGCTAAAATCGCTTTAATTCCTCGTTTTTCCGCATATCTGAAGTCAGTTCCTCCGGGTTTTGAAGCTAAATCGATAATCAATGTTCTTGTTGGCATTTTTGAGATGATTACGGCCGTAACAATCTTGTGAGGTACAGTATTTATACAAATATCTACATTTTCAGCAACTGACTCTAATTCAGATATATAAAAAGGAGTCAGTCCCATTTCTGCTATTCTAGCTATATGTTCTGATTTACGGGCGCCCACATAGACTTTAGCTCCAAGTCCATGAAAAGCACGTGCCACACTCATCCCCACTCTGCCCAATCCAAGGACAATCACATTAGACCCATGTATCGTAAAATCTGTATGCTGAATTGCCATCATAATCGTGCCTTCAACGGTGGGAATCGAATTGTAAATGGCTACATCATCCCGTTCAAATAGTTGGACCAATTTACGGTTTGCCAGCTTCGTTATATTTGTTAAATAATCATTGCTTATTCCCGAATAAATTGTACAATGGTCCGGCGTTTCCTTTAAAAAATCTTCAGTCAGGATAAAATCCCTGTTTGAAAAAATAGTATCCAGCTTCCCTTCCACATTTGTCCCTGGAACAGGTAAAATGATGGCATCCAGTTCTTTCACAGGCAAATCTTCCAGACTTTCCTTAACTGCTCCTGTGTAAGCATGTGCTAATTGTTCAAACCCTGTTAAATACACCTTTGCATCCAACTCGGTTAATTTTCGAATCACTTCAAGCTGCCTGGCATCTCCTCCGAGAACAGCAATATTCATTCCTGTGAGCATGGAAGATTTTCACCTTCTTTATTTTTTAAAGATCAATTCATCCACTCTCATAGTATGAACAGAAGATGGCATACGTGATAAAAACGAAATCAACAAAAAAACGCCCTTGGCGTTTTTTTAGAAATCATTTATTGTATTTTCGTTAGGGATATCTATGATAATCATATCCGTACCTATTTTTTGTATATGACTCCACGGGACACGAACTTCATTTCCATTTTTCCTAAATCCAAACCATTTTCCCGATGGGATTAAGAGTGCGGTAATTTGACCGGTTAATTCATCTATCTCCAAGTCTGTCTGGCCCAGCACTCCTAATCGCTCTGCTTTTTTAATATCTACAATCTCTTTGCCGCTTAATTCACTCAGCTTCATTTCGGCCACTCCTCTTCATATACTTACTCTAACTATATGAAGTGGTGGCATCCTTTTAGAAGCGAAAGTTCATCAGAAACGACCTAATAAAAAAACAAGACTGCTTATAAATCCAAAGGATTAAACGCAGTCTTGTTTTTTCATAGACAGTATATTATAAGTTCCACTTATCTTGCGGGCCAACTAAAGCGGCTGCATAGGAGTCTGTAAATATATCTCCGATGCAATCATTTACGCTGTTAACAGAAACAGCATCGATTAATTCAATTATGTCATCAAGTGATCGGTGTCTTCCCAGTAAGAGCTCATTTTTCCCATTGCGACTCATTCGGCTGTTGGTGCTTTCTAAACTTAACATCAGACTGCCTTTCAATTGCTCTTTGCAATTATCGAGTTCTTTGCTGGTGATCCCTTCATTGCGCAATTCAGCAAGCGTGTCCTGAATCGTGTTAAATAGCTCCTGAACCTGATTGGCTCCCGTTCCGCCATAAATCACAACTAAACCATTATCCTGATAGGATGTATGATAGGAATAGACACTGTAAGCAAGTCCCTTTTCTTCACGTACATTCTGGAATAAACGGCTGCTCATCGATCCGCCTAACACATTATTTAATGTTATTAGACTGTAAATGTTCTCATTACCTATATCATACCCGTTAAAACCAAGACATAGATGAGCTTGTTCAGTATCCTTTTTTCTAACAATTTTATTCGCGTGGAAGGTCGGTATTTCCAGTTCAGGACGCGCTTTACCACCTTCATAGCTGCCAAACAACTTTTCAACCTGCTTGATAAAGCTTTCATCAACATTGCCTGCAACAGAGATTACAACCTTATCTGGAGTATAGTGATCATACACATACTGTTTCAATGTTTCCGGGTTGATTGTATCCAGGATTTTTTCTGTGCCTAAGATTGGGTAACCAAGTGGATGTTTTTCAAAAACAGCTTGGCTTAAAATATCATGAACAATATCATCAGGTGTATCTTCATACATCTTGATTTCTTCACAAACCACATTTTTTTCTTTTTTTAGTTCTTCTTCAGCAAATGTGGAATTAAAGAACATATCACCAAGAACATCCAATGCATATGGCGCATGGTCATCTAAAACTTTGGCATAGTAACACGTATATTCTTTTGAAGTAAAAGCATTGACCTGTCCGCCTATCCGATCAAATGATTCAGCTATTTCTTTCGCAGATCGAGTAGTTGTTCCTTTAAAAAACATATGCTCCAGAAAATGAGAAATCCCGTTGTTTACAGAATCTTCATTCCGTGAACCTGTCTTAATCCAAACCCCAATTGCAACTGAACGAACAGTAGGAATCGTTTCTAATACTACACGGACCCCATTTTGACATGTATATTTTTTAATCACAAATGTTCCTCCTATTCATGATGCCCCTCTAATAACCATACCCAATATGTATAAATTTTAATTGCGCAGTAAAATCTTTCCTGTCTCATTAGGGACAGGAAAGTCTTAGGGACTTACACGTTCTTCCTTGAATGCCTCATTGACAGGCACAATCTTATATTGCTTCTCGATGTTCTTAATTAATATATCCAATGATTTAGATGTTGATTCTGTTGGGTGCATAAGAATGAGCGCACCTTTATGTATGTGGTCAAGGACCCTCTTTGTTAAAGCTTCTGGTGTTGGTTTTTTCCAATCTACTGTATCAACTGTCCAGAGAATGGTTTCCATACCAAGCCCCGATGCAATTTGTACTGTCTTATCATTAAAACTTCCACTTGGAGGTCCAAATAATGTTGGCGTATGACCTGTCACTTCTTGAATCACCCGGTTGGTTTCTTTAATTTCCTTTTCAGCAGCTGCAGCCGATAAATGTTGCATATTCGGATGTGTGTAAGAATGATTTCCTAGTTCATGTCCGGATGCTGCTATTTTTTTGGCAAGTTCAGGGTTGTTTTTTACCCAGCGCCCTTCCAAAACAAATGTAGCATTGATCTTATACTTTTTTAAAGTTTCCAGCATTCCTTCAATATACTCATTGCCCCAAGCAACATTAATGATAAATGATACAACAGGTTTATTTGGATTTGCACGGTAGATCGGTGATGGTGATAAGTCTTTCAAATGCACTTTTGGGCTGATTTCTCTGAAAACAAGTTGATTTTCCTGAAATTTCCCTTTAGGTTTCATCTTTTGGTACGACTTCTCTATGTCTATCCGCGTTCCATTGTATCCAGGTGTTTTCTTCCAAACCCGGTCAATGGCAGCATCCACAGGCTCTTGGTTGTATCTTTCAGCGGCCTGTTCAATTTGTTGGTACAGTTCATCGTTAGTATTCGTGACATAAGCAACCATACCATTCGGAATGCTCTTCACATATTGGTTCATAAATGGACTTTGCACCACCACCCATGATATAACGCAAATGGTACATAATGCAAGAAATTGCGACATTTTTTTATCCATCACTTCTCCTCCTCACACAAAATGTATGAGGGGATAGGACAGGTTAGAACTATAGAGATTTATTTACAAAAGAACATTGTTAAAAGACTAGGAAACCAATGTCTCCTAGCCGACTCGTCATGCTTATTTTTGTTCTGCTTTTTCTTTTTCTTCTTTAATAACTGCTTTACGTGATAGGTTAACTCTTCCTTGTCGGTCAATTTCAGTAACCTTAACAAGAATTTCATCACCAATCTTCACGACATCTTCTACTTTGCCAACACGTTCTTCTGCCAATTCAGAAATATGGACAAGACCGTCTTTTCCTTTAAAGATTTCAACGAAGCATCCAAATTTCTCAATACGTTTCACCGTACCAAGGTAGATTTGACCAACTTCCACTTCGCGTACTAAATCCTCGATAATGGATTTTGCTTTATCATTCATAGACTGATCAGTGGATGCGATATAGATTGTACCATCTTGCTCGATATCAATTTTTACGCCGGTTTCTTCAATAATTTTATTGATTTGTTTTCCACTTGGCCCAATAACATCTCTGATTTTATCAGGTTTAATAGCCATTGTTAAAATCTTAGGCGCATATTGAGAAAGTTCTTCACGAGGCTGATTCAACGTGCTCGTTAGATGATTCAGAATATGATTTCTTCCTTTTTGAGCTTGCATTAATGCTTCCTCAAGAATTTCACGAGTCAGGCCTGCAATTTTTATATCCATTTGAAGTGCGGTTACACCTTTTGCTGTACCTGCCACTTTAAAGTCCATATCACCAAGGTGATCTTCCATACCTTGAATATCTGAAAGAACCGTATAATGTTCTCCTTGCTTAATAAGACCCATTGCAATACCTGCTACCGGTGCTTTAATTGGAACTCCGGCATCCATCAATGCTAATGTACTTGCACAAATACTTGCCTGTGACGTAGATCCATTGGATTCAAGTACTTCAGATACAAGGCGAATTGTATATGGGAAATCAACTTCATTAGGGATAACCGGCTCAAGCGCTCTTTCACCAAGTGCTCCGTGTCCGATTTCACGTCTACCCGGCCCTCTGATTGGTCCTGTTTCACCAACACTGAAATGCGGGAAATTATAGTGGTGCATGAAGCGCTTAGACTCTTCAAGACCAAGCCCGTCCAAAATTTGTACGTCTCCTAAGGCACCCAATGTAGCAATGGAAAGAGCCTGAGTTTGTCCGCGTGTAAATAATCCGGAACCATGAGTACGAGGCAATAAGCCTACTTCAGAGGATAAAGGACGGATTTCTTCTGGGTTTCTTCCATCAGGACGAACTTTTTCTTCCGTAATTAAACGGCGAACCTCATCCTTCACCAATTTACTCAATATTTCACTTACTTGTTTAAGTGTCTCTTCATCCGCTTCTTTTTCTTCAAAAACAGCGATAACTTTATCTTTCACTACTTTAATCGCATCTTCACGAGCATGTTTTTCTTGTACTTGCACAGCCGTGTTCAATTCTTCTAAACACAAACCTTTAATTTCTTCAATCAACTCTGCATTTAGTTCATATAGAGTGACTTCACGTTTTTCTTTACCGACAGCTGCCACAATTTCATTTTGGAATGCAATCAATTTCTTGATTTCATCATGTCCAAACATAATTGCTTCAAGCATTGTTTCTTCAGGAACTTCCTGCGCTCCTGCTTCAACCATGTTAATAGCATCCATTGTTCCGGCAACCGTCAAATGAATATCACTATTTTCAAGTTGTTCAACTGTTGGGTTAATAACGAATTTACCATCAACTCGCCCAACAATTACACCGGCAATCGGTCCTTCAAATGGGATATCAGAAACACAAAGTGCCAATGAGGAACCAAACATAGCTGCCATTTCGGTAGGACAGTTTTGGTCTACACTGAGGACCATACTTACTACCTGTACATCATTACGGAATCCATCTGCAAAAAGCGGGCGAATCGGACGGTCGATTAGTCGACTTGTCAGAACTGCCTTCTCACTTGGTCTTCCCTCACGTTTAATAAATCCACCAGGGATTTTACCTACTGCATATAATTTTTCCTCATAACTAACTGTTAATGGGAAGAAATCTAAATTCTTTGGTTCTTTTGAAGCTACTGCTGTACTTAAAACGGCTGAATCGCCATAACGAATCAATGCAGCACCATTGGCCTGCTTTGCTAATTGGCCGATCTCTACCGTTAATGGACGTCCTGCCCAATCAAAAGAAAATGTGCGTTTTGTTTGCTCCATTTATTCTTTGCTCCTCTCTGCTTACGATAATCTTACAAAATTTATCCTATTTCTCATCTTTTAGACAAGAGCTGTTGGATTTAGAATCAAATTAATATTAGTATACTCCATAGTTATCGAGTTAAAAAGCCAATACCTTCTAACTTTTATGATCTCCTCTATGTATAACAAAAAAGCGGGAAAAATCCCGCTTTTTCTGAGTAGTTTATCGGCGTAAACCAAGCTTGTTGATTAGTTCGCGATAACGTGTAACGTCTTTATTACGCAAATAAGTAAGTAAGTTACGACGTCTACCTACCATTTTTAAAAGACCGCGACGTGAGTGGTGATCTTTTTTGTGAGTGCGTAAGTGTTCGTTAAGTGTGTTGATTTGTTCAGTAAGGACAGCGATCTGAACTTCTGGAGAACCAGTGTCGCTCTCATGAGTTTTGTACTCATTAATGATCTCATTTTTACGCTCTTGCGTTAATGCCAT
>JAZUQD010000307.1:0-11932 GCA_045605505.1 Pradoshia sp. | reverse complement strand
TGGAAAGAACGGTCTGGTTGAAAGGTAACTGGAAAATCAGTAAAATGTCCAAAAGCAGTAAGATTTAATTCTTCGAAACGCATTACTTATTTCCCCTTTCCATTTGTAATTCTAGTTTTACCAGTTCCTTAACTTCCCTTAGTTTTTCTTCTAATAAAGATACTGTATCAGGTATGATAATATTTTCTCCTCTTTTTAAATCTGTCGGCAAGGCATTGGTAATAGCAGAAAACTCCTTTTGTACGTCCTCAAGCAATTCTTCCATTTCACAGGTTTCCAGCCATTTGAATATTGAATTCATCGGATTATTTTCATCAGAAATTCGCTCTGAACTAATCGGTGCGGTGGTTTTATTTTTTAGTTTTTCAATCCATATTTGCCCATGTCCAACCGTAAAAGCAGTCGATCTAATATCATTTAGTATCCTCTCTTTATTTTTCAAAAGTTCCTGATATAAGGAAGTACTGCCAGTAATGATAATTCGAGCGGCAAGCAGTCTGCCATCTGCTTCATCCAGACATCTCTCGAGGCTTTCTTCGACTTTCTTAAGAAAGTGGTCATATTCCGTAAAAGGAGTAGCATCTATCTCAATGTTTTCCCACCGTAAAACATCAAGAGCAATATGATCGAGATTCTCAATTTGACCATCGGTAACTTTAATTAACGTACATCCTTTAACACCCGTCTCTTTACTATGACGGCTTTGTATATTACCAGGAAAGAGAATAACAGGGTTCTTCTCACATAAAAATTCCCTTTTATGAATATGGCCAAGAGCCCAATAGTCATATTCTTTTCCCTTCATATCCTCTATAGAACAAGGAGCATAATTCTCATGTCCTTCTCGTCCAACAGCCGAGGTATGCAGAATTCCAATATTAAAATACCCACTTTCTTTCGGCGGATAGTTTTTGGCTAGATTCTCTTTCACTGCACGAGTAGAAAATCCTTGACCATGAAGGGCGACACCCAACTCATCAATAAAAATACTTTTGCATTTTTTATCATCAAATACATATACATTATCTGGTAGCTTGATCTCTTTTGTTATCATACTTGCTGCATCATGATTCCCTTTTATCATATAAACCGGGATATTTGATTGTTTTAATCTAGCCATTTCATTTGCAAAAAAGAGACCTGTATTGTAATCCTTCCAATCACCATCATACAAATCACCTGCAATGATGATGAAATGAACCTTTTCTTTAATCGCTAAATCAATTAAATTTTTAAATGCATCTCTGGTAGCACTACGTATCCTTTCAACAGGTGCTCCCTCATATCTTGATAATCCTTTTAAGGGACTGTCCAAATGGATATCAGCAACATGTATAAATGAAAAATTCAAAAGATCTCCCCCTTTCCCAGTTCTTCTACCCATAGAATAGCATAAAGCGGAATGCCCGGCAGTTAAATTTTCACAATACCAAACACTTACAAAGATGGTTAACCCTTTGCTAAAAGGAACGTTTGTTCTTATTTTTAAGTATATACAATTTATTACGATTTGTCTCTAGTAGATAAATGTAGATCAACTGAAACCTTTGATCTAGTAAAACGTAGATATAGTACGATAAGAAAAAGGAGAGGTAATTGGATGAATTCCTATACTGAAAGTAATAAATACCATATTCCTGCTGTTCTAAGAGCATTCACTTTTTCATTAGCTATTTCTTTAATTGGCTTTATTGCAGGAAATTTTGTTCCCCCATCCATGTTCCTGCCACTAATGATCATTGAATTTGGCATGCTGCTTGCAGCATTTTTTGTAAGACGAAGGAAACTTCTTTCTTATAGTTTCCTTTATGCATTTACATTTATATCTGGCATCACCTTGTATCCTGTAATAGCCAATTATCTGGTTACTATTGGACCACAGCCTGTTATAATGAGCTTGGCTGCTACAGTGGTTGTTTTCGGCGGGCTTTCTATATACGCTGCAACAACCAAGCGGGATTTGACATTTTTAAGTGGGTTCCTGTTAGCTGCTTTGCTTGCTATTCTCGTTATTGGGATATTTAATATTTTTTCCCCGCTATCTTCTACTGCCATGCTTGTTTATTCATTTATAGGAATACTCGTCTTCAGTGGGTATGTGCTGTATGACGTAAACCGTATGAAACAATACGGAGTAGCAGAAGATGAAATCCCATTGGCTGCCTTAAATTTATACCTGGATTTTGTAAACCTATTCCTTTTTATCCTGAGATTTATTGGCATCCTATCTTCGGATGATTAATAAAGAAGCTAAATGAAGCACTGTGAGCTACCTTCACAGTGCTTTTTTTTGTAAACTCCTCCCCTTTTTTCACCTTAGTTAATACTTTTTTCAGCGTGGAAGTACATATTTTTTCATCCTAAGTGGCAAAGTAACTGCACAGAAACTGTTTAAAGAGATGAGGGAATTGTTAGATGAGTTCAAATACCGATACGAATAAAGTTGGCTTTTGGTGTCTGGCAAGCATAGCTGCCGTACCACTAATTATGACGTTGGGTAATTCAATGCTTATCCCTGTTTTACCAATATTAGAGAAGAAAGTAGGCATTTCCTCTTTCCAGTCGAGTATGATTATTACAAGTTATTCCATTGCCTCTATATTATTAATTCCAATTGCAGGCTATTTGTCTGATCGCTTTGGAAGAAAAATGATCTTACTTCCCAGCTTAGCTATTACATTTATCGGCGGTCTGATATCGGCTTTTGCTTCATGGAAGATGGATAATCCATTTATGGTCATCATATTAGGACGGATTATTCAAGGGATTGGATCTGCTGGTGCCTTTCCAATAATCTTGCCTCTGGTTGGTGATCTATTTAAAGATGATGACAAAGCAAGCTCCATCCTTGGGATTGTTGAAACCTCGAACACCGCCGGTAAGGTATTAAGCCCAATAATCGGAGCTGGATTAGCCATATCCTTATGGTTTCTTCCCTTCTTTGCTATTTCATTTCTTAGCTTTATAACCTTTTTTATGATCCTTTTTTGCATAAAAGTTCCGAAAAGAAAAGACGAGCCTCCTACTTTAAAAGAATTTTTACAAGGTACGAAGAAAATTTTCAAAAAGGAAGGCAAATGGTTATACAGTATATTTCTTACGGGCGCGTTTGTTATGTTAGTTCTATTTGCTATTCAATTTTATTTATCTTCCACCCTTGAATCCAAATATGATATTCATAATATAAAAAAGGGATTTGTATTGGCTATTCCCTTATTTTTCTTATGCTTAGCTTCATTTATTACAGGAAAGAAAATAAAAGATAATATAAAGCTGATGAAAATACTCATCTTGGTTTCAATCATTATTAGTGCATTAACCATTTCCTTCGCATCTTATTTTGATAATATATACTTACTTATTGGGGTATTATCCTTATTCGGTATCAGTCTAGGTACGATTTTGCCATCCTTAGATGCAATCATTACTGAAAATATCGATAAGAAACAAAGAGGGACGATTACATCCTTTTATAGCTCAGCACGTTTTTTTGGAGTGGCAGCTGGTCCTCCACTCATGTCTTATTTTATGAAGCATAACGAAGCCTATCTTTTTTATAGCTTTGGTGCACTATCATTAATTTTATTTTTTATCGTCCTTAAATTTATTAAAAGCGATGATAAAAAAGCAACAGCTTAAAAAAACATGTCCCTCATGCTTCAATTGGCATTTTAGGGACATGTTTTTTATGTACTATTGAAAAAGATCCTTAATAAGAGCTGCTTATTAGGGGGACAAAGGAATATATAAATTGTGGCAGCCAGGATGCCGGTTAAAAAAGAAGTAGTAATAACGTAACAGCGTTCTCAAAAATTTAGAAGATTGTTAAATACCTGTCTTAGAACCAGATAATGAACCCCAAGTATCCTTTTTATCAATCATATTCAGGCTAATTCATTAATCACTAGGAGAAATTTCCTGTTTTCACTGATTGGCTAATATTACGATTACCTCCATTTATACAGGGAATGTAAATAAGAAGGTTTTCCATTGCCTTAATTACCAGTCAGGGAGGAATTGCATGCATAATTCTATGATGAAAGCAGTAGTTATTGAAGAATATGGTGGACTGAATACATTAACGGAGAAGGTTGTAGAGAAACCACCTCTATTAGATAATCAAGTATTAGTTGAAGTAAAAGCTTCATCCGTCAACCCGATTGATTGGAAATTAAGAGAAGGTCATCTGGCTGATCAATATTCATTTGAATTCCCAATTATATTAGGTTGGGACGTAGCCGGTGTTGTTAAAGAAGTTGGTAAGCATGTGATTGATTATTCAATCGGAGATCGGGTTTTCGCTCGGCCAGATACAACCCGTTACGGAACATATGCTGAATTCACAGCTGTTGATGAATTATTGGTTGCAAAAATCCCCGATAATTTATCCTTTACAGAAGCCGCATCGGTCCCATTGGCTGGATTGACTGCCTATCAGTGTTTATTTGATGCATTGGAAATTATGGAGGGGCAAAAAATTCTTATCCATGGCGGAGCCGGAGGTGTCGGTTCTTATGCTATACAATTAGCAAAACTAAAAGGGGCCTATGTCGCAACTACAGCCAGTAAAAAAAATCATAGCTTTTTAAAAGAATTAGGTGCCGATCTATGTATTGATTATCATAACGAAAATATCGAGGATGTATTGGCTGACTATGACGCTGTATTAGATACGGTTGGGGCATCCGTTCAAACTGCCAGTATGAAAATATTAAGACGCGGCGGTAAATTAGTATCTATCGTTGACGAACCGAATGAGGAATTAGCGAATCGTTATGGAATTAAGGAACAACTCTTATGGCTAAATCCTAATGGCGAACAATTGAAAGAGCTGGCTCGCCTCTTAGCTGAAGAAAGATTAAAACCGGTAGTCGGAGAAACATTCCCCCTAAATGAAAAAGGCGTTAAAAATGCACATGTTTTAAGTGAATCAAGTCATGCTAGAGGTAAAATTATCTTAAAAGTTGACTAATCTTAAGATATTTCTTGGGAAATATAAATAAGTAAGATATAACAAAATCAGTGCTTTACTTGCACTGATTTTGTTATATAACTCTATATGAATCAGTAACACTAAACTTTTACGTACCTTTAATGGTCATACCACTTAGTTTGTAGAATCTAGACCTGTATTCGATTTAACCAAAATTTCATCATATTTCGCTTCATCTTCCTTCTTACGAGACAATACAGTTCCTACATAACCAGCCAGGAAACCAAGTGGAATGGATACTAGACCCGGTGTTGTCAAAGGAAATAAAGGGTCACCAACTAAAATCGCTTTTCCTGCTTCTGGACTGAACACATTAGGGCTGATTAAAACAAGTCCAACTGATGTGACCAATCCTACTACCATTGCACTGATTGCACCGTTTGTATTGAACTTCTTCCAGTAGATTGTATAAATAATGACAGGTAAATTCGCACTGGCAGCCACCGCAAAGGCTAAAGACACTAGAAAAGCAACATTTAAATTTTGGGCTACTAAAGCTAAAAGAATGGATAATACAGAGACACCAATAGATGCATATCTGGCCATCTTTACCTGATCTTTTTCTGTTGCCTTCCCTTTCTTCAATATTTCATTATAAAAATCATGAGCAAAAGCAGATGCTCCTGTTAAGACTAGGCCAGCAACAACTGCCAATATCGTTGCGAATGCCACTGCCGATATAAATGCGAACAAAATATCTCCGCCTATGGCTTTCGCCAACAATGGTGCTGCCATATTACCTGCTGCATTAGCCTCTATTATGTCAGTATTTCCAACAAAGGCTGCTGCTCCAAATCCAAGGAAAATGGTCATGACATAGAAGATCCCAATAATCCACGTAGCATATACAACTGAGCTTCTCGCGGTTTTAGCATCCTTTACGGTAAAGAATCGGACTAGTATATGCGGTAAACCTGCTGTTCCAAGAACAAGTCCCATTGTTAGCGACAATGTATCCAACCCATCCGTATACTTTACGCCTGGATTCAGAAAGGCTTCTTTTAGTGGAGTAGCCGTACTCATCTGTTCAAACATATGAGCAATATTAAAATCAAATTTCGCGAAAACAATAAATGAAATAATAAAGGTTCCCGCCATAAGCAAGACTGCTTTTACAATTTGTACCCAGCTAGTGGCATGCATGCCTCCAAAAATAACGTAAATGGTCATTAGAACTCCAACAATTAAAACAGATGTTGTATATTCCAAACCCAATAGTAATTTAATTAAGGCGCCAGCTCCTACAAGCTGAGCAATCATATAGAATATAGAAATGGACATAGTATTAAATGCGGCAACACCCCGTATTTTTTTAGCATCAAACCGAGCGGCCAACATATCTGCCAACGTATACTTACCTAAATTCCTTAATGGTTCAGCTACTAAATACAATACAACCAAATAGGCAACCAAAAAACCTATACTGTAAAAAAAGCCATCAAATCCAGTTAAGGCAACTGCACCTGCTATCCCCAGGAAGGATGCTGCAGACATATAATCCCCTGCAATTGCCAAGCCATTTTGCCAACCTGTCAGACCACCTCCGGCTGTATAAAACTCACTCGCATTCTTGGTTTTTTTAGAAGCCCAATACGTAATGAACAACGTAACTAATACTATACCAAGGAACATATAAAAAGCCGTATAGTTCATCTACTGTTTCCCCCCTCTTTTCAACACCTCTTCACTTAATCGATCAAATCGAGCTGCTTTTTTGGAATAAATCATACATAAAGCCCATGTCATAATAAATTGCGCAAATGCAAATACCCATGCCCAAGTGATATGCCCATAAAATGAATGATTTAACACGGATGAATAGGATGTCATTATAGGAAGCGCAAAGTAGAAGACTAGAAAAAATAAAGTAAAAGGTATGATAAATTTTTTCTTTTCCTTTAATAATTGTTGAAACTCAGAACTTTGGACAATAGCCGAGTAATCCCTTTGATTCTTCCCTTCCTCCGTCGATCTCATTTTTTCTCCCATCTTAATCCCCTTTCCAAATTTAATCGAAGCGCTTACAAAATATTCTAAATATTCTAAACAACAAAAGTATACTCTATTGTTATCCTTTGGTAAACAATATTTTGTTTGTTTTATTTATACATTTGCTTTTGTCTCTCTTAAAAAGCAAAACATAATTTCAGTCATTCCATAAAAAAAACAGAGACCTAGAAAGGCCTCTGTACTTATATTTATAGATAATCAGAAGGATTAACAACATTTGATTTGCTTGCATTCCAAGGTCCCTTATGGATTTCAAAATGTAAATGCTGGCCTGTTGAACGTCCAGTACTTCCCATTAATCCAATTTGTTGACCTTTGCTCACAGTTTGTCCTGCACTAACCTTCACACTGTTATCTCTCATATGAGCATAGACAGTTGTATATTGTACTCCATCAATATAATGTGTAATAAATACTACATTTCCATAACTGGAAGATTTGTAAGATCTAGAGACCACACCGCTTGCAGAAGCAACGATTGGAACAGTACCTGATGTTGCAATATCAACTCCGCCATGTGATTTCCCCCATCTTGGGCCATATCCAGAAGTATAATAGCCTGCTGATGGTTTCATGAATGCACCGGATGAGCTACTTGGAGCAGGTGCACTTGGTTTTGGTGCACTTGATTTTGGTGCACTTGCTTTTGGCGTACTTGCTTCTTTTACTGCGGAACTTTTAGCAGGTGCACTTGGTGAAGAGGATTGTTTGCTCTCTTCTCGAGCTTTTCGGGCTTCTTCTGCTCTTTGTTCAGCAAGGACTGCTTGGCGTTTTTTCTCTGCTGCTGCCGCTGCTGCTTTTTCTCTAGCGATTTCAGCCTGACGTTCTTTTTCCTGTTCAATCGCTTTTAACAATGCTGTTTCTTGACCTGCTAAGATAGAAGATTCTTCTTCCATACTTAATTTATGGCCTTCCAAGTGTTCCTGTTCTTCTTTTAATTTCTTCATTAACTCATTTTTTTCTTTTTTCTGATCCTCTTGTTTTGCCTTCAAATCTGTTAATTCTTTTTTCATATCTTCCAAACTTTTAAGCTTATCTTCTACGTCTTTCTTTTTCTTCTCTAATTCTTTTTTATCTCTTTCTTGTTCAGCAATTAAATCATTATCAGCTTCCATGATTGTACTAACTGCATTTACCCGTTCAACAAAGTCACCAAAGCTGCTTGAGCCTACTACAACTTCCAGATAGTTCATATTGCCGCCTGTCACTTGATAGGATCTGGCACGTTCTTTTAATAATTCTGTTCTTGCTTCTATCTTCTTTTCAAGTTCGATGATATCTTTTCTTAATTGATCGATATCTTTTTTAGTATTACCAATATTTGTATTAATGGAATTTATCTTTGAATTTGTTTCAGTAATCTCTGACTCTAGCTTTTCTAGTTGTTTGGTTACATTAGATTGTTCGCCTACTACATGATCAATCGATTCATTTGTTTCATGAATATCTTTATTTACTTCCGCTTTTTCACTTTTAATTTGATTCTCTCTTTGCTCTAATTCAGATAAGGAAGCAGCAGTAGCATAACCTCCGGATAATAATGAGCCAGCACCAACCGCTAGAGCAATATTAAATGCAATTATTGACTTCTTCAAGCAATGATCCCCTTTCAATGTCTCCACATGTTAGTTAATGTATCTTGCCTTCTCTACTAAGTGACTACTATCTATATAAGTGACTCTTAATTGTTTTTTAAAAATTTATTACCAATCAAGCCAATCTTTGGTACCGTCTTATTATATCAATCTGGTGTAATTTTTCTACCTTTTAAACATTACATTTATATTTCGTCAATTTTCGCATTTGTAATATATTTAATAAACGGACTTTTTCTATTTCTTTCGGCATGTTTTTCTCCATCTTTCTCTCTCCCCATCAATAAAAGTAGTTATTTTAACCTAGTATTAAAACCCCATCTTTTCACATCTTTCTTTTATTCGACAAAAAGTTTATATTTTCTGACTACTTAAATAAACAAAAAAAGCCTATTTCTTAACAGAAACGGCTTCTTATAAATGGACTCTAACCTTTTTTAGTTATATAGATTTCAGGAAGTTTCTTTCTTTCTTCGAGGTGCTCTTTTTTTCGCTGGTTTAGCTGCAGGTTTTGTTTGATCAATGGAAGCTTGCAATGCAGCCATCAAATCAACTACATTGGAAGCTGCTTTTTTGCCTGCAGCAGGTGTGACAGTTTCTGATTGCTTTTTCTTTTCAATTAGTTCCAATAAAGCTGTTCTATACTCATCATGATATTTGGAAGGATCAAATGTGGTTGTCAACTGATCAATTAATAAAATAGCTGTATCCAATTCCTTCTGTACAACTTCTTCAACAGCCGGAATATTCGGTACATCTGCTGCCTTTCTTACTTCATCCGGAAAGTGAATAGTTTCCATTAATAAAGTATTTTCTAAGATCCGCACGACAGCAAGTGACTCCTTAGCGCGAATTGTGATTTTTGCAAGACCAACCTTGCCTGAGGTTTCTAGCGCTTTCCTAAGCAAGGAATACGCCTTAGTGCCACCCTCGTTTGGTGACATATAATAGCTCTTTTCAAAGTAAATAGGATCGATTTCTTCTATTTTAACAAAATCTATGATTTCAACTGCCTTATCCTCTTGCTCTTTCTTCAGCTTTTCCAGCTCTTCTTCATCCAGAACAACAAATTTCCCTTTTACGTACTCATAAGCTTTGACAATGTCCTCTTGCTCCACCTCTTCCCCGCAAACCGAGCATACTTTTGAATATTTTATAGGTGCATGACATTTATTATGTAATGTTCGCAGTGGTATATCTTTATTTTCTGTTGCAGCATGGAGCTTTATCGGGATACTAACGAGTCCAAAACTAATGGTTCCCTTCCAAATTGTATGCATAAATACACCTTCCTTTTTGAATATCATAACCAAAATCATTAATATCATGATTTTTACAACAATCTCTGCCAATTCTAGATTTTTAGTTTTGTTCTTCTTTTATAAAGTCTATAATTTTTTTGAGTTGCTTCGATTGATCCATTGTAAAGTAATTCTCAAACGGATTCAGTCCTTTAAAAACGCGATCCTTAACGATATTCATAGAATATTGATCTGTTTTCAATCCTGTCTTTATTTCTTCCCAAAACAATGGCGCTGCAATACAGGGGCATTGTGTCTCCCTAGGTGAATACGGACATATGATCGTCTTGTCTTTATCATGCTGGATATAGTCGATATAAAGCCGGTTTCCTCTATTTTTTTTCAATCGTTCCGTTGTAAAATCATCAGGAAATTGATTAACCAGAAAGTTGGCGATGAATTCAGTGAATAAACGTGTTTCCGGATAGCTGATTGTCCCTTCGATCAATGGAATATGGATTTGAATTCCTTTTCGTCCTGACAATTTCACATAAGCAGTTAATTGAAATTGATCGAGAATTTTCTTCATTTCCAGTGCAGCTTTTATAGCTAACTGTAAATCACCTAATTGAGGCGGATCAAGATCAAAAACAATTTCTGCAGGATTTTGTTTCTCCATTTCATTGAATGGAATATGAAATTCAATTGCTGCCTGGTTCCCGAGCCACAAAAGAGTCTCAATATTATTACACACGGTATAGTTAATATCATGATTTATGGCTGTTTCCACAAACCCCGGTGCATAATCTGGAGTTGATTTTTGATAAAATCCTTCTGAGCTCACGCCTTCAGGATACCTCTTAACCGTTAAGAACCTATCCTTTAAAAAGGGGAGCATGAAGTCAGATATGGAAAGAAGATAGTCCATATATACCTCTTTTGTTACTGATTGTTCTGTCCAGATCAGTTTTCCTGGATTTGTCATGTTTATATTCTTAAATTGTGATAACACCAATTTAGTCCATGTACAGGTTGTCCACTTCTCGCTCACTGCCAGACTTACATAAACAGGTGATACCAATTTAGATTGTGCGATGGCCGTATAGCCAATTTGTACACAAATCCCTGGCGGTACTTGATAGATTCCTGTTTGATGTTTTGTCCCAGTTTGTTGCAAAATGGCTAGGATTGCCTGCCGTTCTTCCTCCGTGAATCCTTCTTTCACTTTCCCCACTTCCAGAATTTCACCCTTATAAAGGACAGCCACCGTACAAACTTTTTTCGCACTATCATATTCAGTTAAAAAGCAAAGTCCTTTATACCTCATAATTCAAGCTCCATTAAGCATTTCTCTGGATCATGTTCAACAAATGACTCCAATAAAGGCTGCCTTAGTGTCATGGATTCGGTCCATTCCAAATAGGATACTTTGACTGTATAAATGGGTTGAACCCATTGATACTTCTTAGGTTGGTCTATTTTTGTATTGAAAGGATTTTGGGATTGAGAAGCTTTCTCCATAAATTGTTGAATTACCTTCCATCCCTCTTGTGTATAGCATCCTTTCCCTGCACGACCGATATAATGAAGTTTTCCTGAAGAGTCGTACAGCCCTAATGCCAATGATTGCAATTCGCTCCCCTTTAACAAATAACCACCTACAACAGCGATGAGGTCTTTATAAAACTTAACCTTTTGCCACCGTCCATCTTTCCCGTTCAAACTATATGGTTTATGCAAATCTTTAGCGACAATCCCTTCCAGATTTTGTTCCATGACAGCTTTATACAATCCTTCTCCATCCCGAAAATTTTCAACAATTTGGACATAATCTGTAGGCATAATAATTGATGACAACAGTCTTTGACGTTCTTCAAGCTCCTCTTCGATGACCCATTTACCGTTCAAGTACAAAATATCAAATATCATGTATAGAATAGGCCTTTCCTTAATTGCATCCAAAATAATAGGGGAACGGTTCATTCTGTCTCGCTTCATAACTTCATGAAATGAAGGTTTTCCGTTATGTAGAGCAATGATTTCTCCATCCAGAATCACTGAGGATGCAGAACAATAGGTATCCAAATCCGTCA
>JAZUQD010000306.1:0-5930 GCA_045605505.1 Pradoshia sp. | reverse complement strand
CCTTTCGCTGGGAAATGGTGTGAAGACCTATATGAATGACTCGATGAATAGTATGGTGAATCCGCTTGTTGTGGAAGTCAATATGCCTTCTGAGGAAGAAGAGTTACCATCAAATGTTGATGAAAATCAGGCTATGATGCTATCAATGGTAGGTGAGCAAACACCATTTGAGGAAAAGGATATCGAAAAACTATCCGAGATTGAGCATGTCTCTTCAGTGGAAAAAGGATTCAATCTTATTTCATTTGGATCAAATGCGGTTAAATATAAAGATAAAAAAGTTGACTTGATGATGATTTCAACCGTCTCCTCTAATTTAACCGAAACGAGTATGAAAGAAGGGTCTTTACCTGGAAAGCAAGAAATTCTCCTTGCGGAAGGTACAGCTGAAAAATTGGGCGGAGATATGATCGGTAAAGATGTTAACGTAACGCTGATGCTAAATGATCAATTATATGAAAAAACCTATACGGTTAGCGGAATTATATCGTTGGGCAATCAAATGGCGGCCATGGACTTAATCTATGCCAATTATGATGATCTTGTTCAGCTTGCTGAGGATAACGGTCAGACCTTAGAACCGACTAGTATCTATTTAGTTGCAAATGATGAAGAGTATACGGAAGACATAAAGTCTAAAATAAAGGATATGGGTTACAGCGGTTCATCACAGGAAACGATGACTGCCATGATGAATGAGATGCTGGATGTGTTAACCTATGTGTTAACTGGAATTTCAGGTATATCTCTGTTTGTTTCAGCGATTATGATCCTGGTTGTTCTTCATATCAGCGTGGTTGAGCGTACGAAGGAAATTGGAGTACTGAAAGCGATCGGTGCACGCCGTATGGATATAAGAAGAATTTTCGTATCGGAAGCGTTTTTGATTGGGTTATCCAGTGGCATCATCGGTGTTCTGGTGGCGTCTTTATTAACGGTTGTGGCCAATAGCCTATCTACCAACTTGATTGATTTTGAAATTGTACGGATGACGCCTGTCTACATTGCTTTTGGTATTGCTGCAAGTATTATCATCAGCATGCTCTCCGGACTTATGCCAGCTAATAAAGCCGCTAAATTAGATCCGGTGGATTCTTTACGAAGAGAATAGGAGAGTATATGCCAACCCAAACATTTGCTAATTTACCAACTGAAAAGCGAAATAGGATTATCCAAGCTGCTAAAGTGGAATTCAGTGAATACTCCTTTTATGATGCATCGATAAATCGAATTATTAAGGAGGCGCAAATTCCCCGGGGAAGTTTCTATCGTTATTTTGAAAATAAAGAGGATCTGTTTCTGTATCTATTAAATGAGTACAAGAGTGACCTTTTTAATCTAATCAGTAGCATGACTGACAATCAGGCAAGCGATATTTTTTCACTTCATTTCACGCTGTTTGATTATATCACCGCTAAAGCGATGGATTCCGCGCATTCCAAGTTTCTAATCAATGTTTTTACACGGACGGATATCAAACTGGCTGAACATTTAATGAGCTTTACGGATGCTCGTGAATTGGAAGAGAAGCAAGAAATCTTAATGAACTTGATTACAAACATTCATTTATTGAAGATTGAAAATAAAGAGGATTTACTTCGTGTTATTGAAATTTTGAGAAATATAACCTTCAATCAAATTATTCTGGCGTTAACAGATCTTTCAACTGTGAAACAGAAAAGAGAAGAGATGGAGCGTGAATTTCACTTTATTAAATATGGTGTACTGAATAAGCCTTGAACTTGTTAAGAAACAGGTTCAAGGCTTTTATTATAAAGTCCAGGTAGCTTTTACTCGAATGTATATGGTCTTTAAAGATAGCAGGCTGCTTATCTTCGAAATGGTATTATAGGCATCCAGCGATTGATCAGTGTCTGTAAAAACACCTTATTATATAGCCGCTAATTTATTCGCTTCTGGTATGTTTTCGGATTATCGGGAGGAAGCGAAACTCGCGAGTAAGTCACGAGCGACATTAACTATTCTTGCAGAACATTGGGCAGAAACAGCTAGGGTTTTTACGGAGAAAATTTCACCTAAATCAAAGATTAAAGTCCTCGGTGGACATCTGATGTTCTGGGAATATAGTGAAGCCTTTAATCAATCAATTGGTGAATTTTTAGACGGCAATAAGTGAACATAGATTGTAATTTGCAGCTGATCTTAGAAGAATGATATATTGCAGCTATATAAAGCCAATAAAAAACTCCTGTCTGCTTACTTAGCGGACAGGAGTTTTAATTGTATTAATTAACGATGCTGAATAACCCTTTAATATGTGATAGATAACGGATATTACTTGCTTCTTTCATCAATGTAGCTGGTAAGCCTTTTAATGGCGTAGAATTGCCGCCAATAACGGCTACACCGTCTTTACGACCAAGACTTGCCAATGTACCTGAGTTTACTGGAGCAAATACTTCAGGAAGAGTACCTTTAATGGAAGCCGCAATATTGTATCCAATCAATTCCCCCATTTGCCAAGCCATTTGTGCAGTTGGCGGGTATGGTCTTGCACCAGGAGCAGGGAAGACAACTGCACTGTCACCAGCAATGTAAACATCAGGATGTGATGTGGATTGAAGATACTCATTAACCGTTGCACGGTTACGATCTACAGCTAAACCGGACTCGCCGACAACTGGAAGACCTTGTACGCCGCCAGTCCATACAAATGTATTGGCGATAATTTGTTGTCCATCTTTTAAATCGATCACATTTCCATTTACACCTGTGACAGGAAGTCCAGTCAAGAATTGAACTCCACGATTTTCTAAGCTTGTCATAGCACGTTCAATTAAATGATCTGGAAGCATAGGTAAAATTTTTGGACCTGCTTCAACTAGAATAAATTTAAGCTCAGAAGGATCAACCATATATTGTTTAGCAACTTTAGGTGTCGTATCTGCAATTTCCCCAACTAATTCAACACCGGTTAGTCCGCCACCGCCGATAACAATCGTTGCATCTGCTGGATTTTTCGTTTTTGCATATTCTTTAATTCGATCTTCGATATGCTTGTTAATTTTATTGGCATCATCCGCTGATTTTAAGACCATGCTATTTTCTTCAAGACCTGGAATGCCGAAATAAGCAGTTTGGCTGCCTAAACCAACGACTAATTTATCATAAGTTAAGATTTTTCCACTTGAAAGAGTTACCTTTCTTTCATCAGCTGAAATAGATTCAACCTTAGAGATAAGTAGATTAATGTCTTTTCCTTTAAACAAACGATCTAATGGCATAGCAATTCTGCCTTCACTAATATTGCCTGCTGCCAAACGATGCAATTCAGTAATAATTTGATGTGTCGGATATTGGTTAACAACTGTAATAGTAGCTTCTTCAGGAGTTAAATGCTGACGTGCAGACAATGCTGAAAGAAGACCGCCATATCCTGCTCCTAAGATAACAATTTCTTGTGCCATGATATGTTCCACCCTTGTTTGTAGTATTTTTAAACCCAGTATTTTTCAAAAATCATATAATAAGTGCTTATAAACTAAATGAATAAGTATTTATTTAGAACGTTCGTTGCTTATTTGAAGATAAGCATTGGCAAAACGAAGAACCTTTTGGATTTGCGGATCTTTAAGCATTTTCATCAAACCAAACACACTGACGACTTCTTTGCTTTGTTCTGCTCTTTCTTTTGCTTCTATTGCATTGGCAGCAATATTTTTGGCTGTTTTCGTAACAGGCTCTGCAAATTCCTTCGCAGTATTGGCAAAATCACTCACCAATACTTGATCTGTAGCTAGGGATTGTGCAATTTCATAAGATTTGTTCAATGCTGTTACAACTTCAGTTAATTGTGGTAATTGATTTAATAGAGTAATTAATGATTCCTGAACTTCTGGTTTTGATAATTGAGAGAGCAACTCTTCTTGTGAAGCTACTGGAGAAGATTGTGTCTCTACTTGCTGTTTCAATGTGTCTGACATAGCAAATACCCCATTTCTGTTTGTTATAGCAAAAAATTAAATTAGTTATTATTATATAACCATAAATTCTCTACTTTAAGCATACTCCTTGTGTATACATTCACAAAACGATTTGCTCTAAGAAAGCGCTCCCAATTTTAAAAAAATACTATTTTCACTATGTTGATAGTGTAAATTCTGTTAAATCATCTATTTTGGGTAGGTTTTACCTGTTTATTAGAAGATGAATGAATCGATTTTAGAGGTTTTATTAGAAGGTTTTATAATAGTGGAATAATGAATGGAATAAAAAAGTAGACTCCCCGAGGAGAGTCTACTTTTTATTTTATTCTTGCTCACCGATAATTGTGTCAGCAATGTTCTTAGCATGGTCGCCGATTCGTTCGAGATTACTTAAAATATCAACATAAACGAGGCTTGCTTGTGCAGAACAGGATCCATTATTTAAACGGATAACATGTTGCTTTCTTAATTGGCGCTCCATCTTATCGATTTTGCGTTCCAACTCAAGCACCTTGTATGCACTTTGCTTATCGTTATGTTCTATGGCTGCGATTGCTTCTTTAACAGCTTCAATAGTAGTAGTGAACATTTGAGACATGCCTTCTGTCGCTTCATCAGTGAATGTTGCTTTATTTGCATTTTTATACTCTGCAAATTCGAGGATATTCTCAAAATGATCTCCAATTCGCTCAATATCTGTGATCGTATGCATCAGAATATTATGTTCATCTGATTCATGGGCAGACAATGAACTTGTTGAGACTTTAACAAGATAATCTGTTATTTTGTGATCCAAATTATTTAGAGCCTCTTCAATTTGATTACCCGTATTTAATGAAGAAGTATCATTCGTTAACAAGTAGTTATACGTTTCTTCCAATCCTTTTATCGCAAACTCGCCCATTCGCAATGTTTCCTTTTTAGCCTGTCCAAGTGCAATGGACGGAGATTGGTCGATGATTCTTTCATCTAAATGCTCAGGTTTATACTCAATCACAGTATCTTTTCCTGGGATGAGTTTAGTAACTGCCCAAGCATATACACCGATGAATGGAATCATGATCAGTGTATTCGTAATGTTGAACGTTCCGTGTGCAAAGGCGATTGTCATTTCCGGATTCAAACCGAGCGTTTGCTGGAACCAATTGATAAGAGCGGTAAATGGTACGAGCAAAATCATAAAGATGATGGTTCCAAACACATTGAAAAGGATGTGTACGCAAGCTGCGCGTCTAGCTGCAATTGATGCACCAATTGACGCAAGAAGAGCAGTAATGGTTGTTCCGATATTATCACCGAATAGTACGGGTAAAGCACCTTGGAGATCAATAAGCCCTTCACCAAATAATCCCTGAAGAATACCGATTGTCGCACTGGAACTTTGTACGAGTAATGTAAAGACAGTTCCTACTAGAACGCCTAGTATTGAATAATCACTTAAGCTAACAGTTAAATCATGGAACCATTCGAAGGAGCGAAGTGGCTTCATCCCGCTGCTCATTAGCTCTAAGCCATAGAATAATAACCCGAATCCAAATAGGATTTGACCGAAGTTGTGTAGCTTCTGGTTTTTAAAGAAGAATAAAAGAAATGCACCGACAAAGATAATTGGCAAAGCGTATTCACCGACATCAATACCGATAATAAAGGCCGTTATGGTTGTCCCGATATTGGCCCCCATGATGACACCAATCGCTTGGCGAAGTGTCATAAACCCGGCACTTACCAATCCGACCGTGATAACCGTTGTACCTGAACTACTTTGTATTAAAACAGTAACTAGGATACCGACCAAAATCCCCATGATAGGATTAGTTGTATATTTATCCAATAAATCTCTTAGTCGGTCTCCTGCAGACTTTTGTAGTCCATCTCCCATGTATTTAATACCAAACAGGAAGATACCTAGTCCGCCAAGAAACTCAAAAAGCATCTGTTGAATACTTACATCCACTATTTACACCTCATTATTATTTTGGAAAA
>JAZUQD010000305.1:0-3752 GCA_045605505.1 Pradoshia sp. | reverse complement strand
GCCGCAAAAGATCCAGCTAAACAAGCAGAGGTAGATCAAGCACAAGCTGCTTTAAATGAGGTACAAGCTGAAATTTCGACTCTAAATAACCGTATTGCTCAAATCGACAAAGCTGTTAAAGATAATCAAAACATGATTAATAATACAGAAGAAAATATTATCAAAACAGAAAAACAAGTAAAGACACTGGATGAAGAAATCAATAAGTTAGAAGAAAAGAATGAAAAACGCCAGGAAATTTTAAAGCAACGTGCGGTTACGTATCAACAAACAAGCGGTACTAACAGCTATCTTGAAGTTATTTTTGGATCTTCTAGTTTTGGAGATTTCATTGAAAGAGTAGGGGCCGTTTCCACAATTGTTCAAGCAGATCGGGAATTAATTGATGAGATTCAAGAAGATCAAAAAGACCTTGAGAAAAAACAATCAACAGTGGAAGAAAAGCTTACAAGCTTAAAAGATATGAAGACAGAGCTTGTTGGAATGCAGCAGGACATTAAGCTACAACAAGATCAAACAAATACCTTAAAAGAAACGCTTAAAGCTAAGGAAGAAGATAGTCAACGAAAATTGGCAGAAGCTAAAGCAAAAAACATCGACATTGTGATTGAGCCGGTTGTTGCAGCAGAAACTTCCAATGTTAAAGAAAAAGTTGAAAAAATTGCTGATAGCCAAAAAGAAGAAACTACTAATGTAAGTGCTAATTCTAAGGAAGAGACAAGCTCTAAACCAGCTAATACTTCCAACAAGAAACCAAGCTCAAACAATAGTTCTTCTACAAATAAGCCAAGCTATACTACTGGTAATACCCAAAATAAAAATATTCAAACCGTTATCAATGCAGGAAATAGATATATCGGTAATTCCGTATATGTATTCGGTGGCGGAAGAACAGCAGCTGACGTTGCAGCAGGCCGTTTCGATTGCTCAGGTTTCGTTAGCTGGGCATTTAAACAAGGAGGATATTCTGTACCAGCAAGCACAGATGCTTTGAAATATGCTGGAAGACAGATTCCGACAAGCCAAATGCAACCAGGAGATATGGTTTTCTTCGATACGTATAAAAAAGATGGACATGTCGGCATTTATATCGGCGGAGGAAAATTCATCGGTTCTCAAAGTTCAACTGGTGTAGCAAAAGCCAGCCTTACAAGCGGATATTGGAAAACAGTATTCAACGGACGTGTAGTGCGCGTTCATTAATAGATGAAAGATAAAAAAGAAAGAGGCGTCATTAAAAAATGTGATGTCTCTTTCTTTTTTGATTGGTTTTAACAAGAGCATGAAAAAAGTTGGTTAACCTTTATTTGGAGTGAAAGGGTGCTTATCCAATGATTCATAAAAAATGAGGCTCCCGACAGTCATTAAATGACTTATAAGGAGCCTCATTTTTTTAAATCTTTATTGATGGTCTTTCCTATTCTTGATTATCCGATTATCATCCCGGCAATAGCAGCACTTAGACATGATGCTAAAGCGCCAGCCATTATTGCTTTTAAACCTAAACGAGCAATATCCGGTCTGCGGCTTGGCGCTAGCTTGCCTAATCCTCCAAGCAAGATGCCGAGAGAAGAAAGATTGGCAAACCCGCATAGGGCAAAGCTGATAATGACAACGGATTTTTCAGACAATGTATCAATCATAGGCGCAAAGTTGCTGTAAGCAACAAATTCATTTATAACAAGTTTTTGGCCAATGAAGTTTCCGGCTTGCAGGGCTTCATTCCATGGAACACCAATAACGAAAGCTAATGGAGCGAATATGTAGCTCAAGATTAATTCAATCGATAATTGATCATAGCCAAACCAACCGCCAATAGAACCTAAGATTCCATTCATTAATGCGATTAAGGCAATAAAAGCTAGCAGCATGGCCCCAACGTTAAGAGCTAATTGAAGTCCTGTTGAGGCACCATTAGCAGCTGCATCGATTACGTTTGCAGATTCTTCATCTTTTGTCATCTTAAAGCCTTCCGCATCTTCCTGACTTTCTTCCGTTTCCGGAATCATAATCTTAGAAAGCAATAGTCCGGCAGGTGCAGACATAACACTGGCAGCAAGTAAATAATCCAATGGTACTCCCATTAAAGCATATCCTACTAATACACTTCCGGATACAGAAGCTAACCCACAGACCATAACAGAAAATAATTCTGATTTCGTCAATTTCTCGATAAATGGTTTTATAACCAGTGGAGCTTCCGTACATCCCACGAAGATATTAGCAGTCGCATTAAATGTCTCTGCATTTTTAGTGCCTAATAGCTTTGAAAGAGCACCGCCAACATATTTAATGACAAATTGCATAATCCCTAGATAATATAAAACGGAGATTAAGGCAGAGAAGAAAATGATGATTCCTAACACATTAAATAAGAACACCGTTGTAATACCTGATTCTGGTGTATAAAGACCGCCAACAAGGAAGTTGATCCCTTCATTGGCATACCCAATCGTATTGTTTACAACATCGGTTATTTTTTGAAAAGCTGCTCGTCCAAGTGGCCATTTTAAAACAATAAAAGCAAAAGAAATTTGGATGATTAGTGCCACGACCACAGTACGAATATTAATATTTCGTTTGTTAGTGGAGAAGAGAAAGGCAATGCCTAAAATGCAGATAATCCCTAACAAACCCCATAAGTAATTCATGATGCCACCCCTAGTTATTGTTTTTGTTCAAATGTTGTAAATAGTTACTTTTATCAAAAACTTAATATACCAATCAAAAATCTGTTTTGCAAGCAGAGTCCATTTCAATTTAACCTGTTTATCGAGGAGGATTTTAGAAACCATGTGTGTGTATGAGGAGAATAAGGTTAGAATTTGACGAGATCTTTGTAGTGATAATAAGGGTATCAAATAGAATGAGCTAGAACAAGTGGGGAAGGTATGTGAGGAATGGGGTATTAAAAGTAAAGTTCCTTCTTTCCTTTTAGGAGAGCAGAGTATTGAAATCGATCTTTTAATCTTTAAGAAAGAGGTGCCCTGGAATCCTGCCAGAGCACCTCTTCGGATATTTACTTTTTCACCTTAACTGTTTTCGCTTTGCTTGTATTACCTGCTTTATCTTTTGCTGTTACAGAAAGGGAAGTCCCGGCTTTTTGTTTTTTGATTTTGACCGTGTAGTTTCCTTTGCTGTTAGCTGTAGCTGTACCGAGAGCTTTGGAACCAGCTTTCACCGTTACTTTAGCTCCGGCTTCTGTTTTACCTGTGACCTGTGTAGAACTAGAGTTCACTGGGTTGACAGAAGGGGCTGAAGGAGCCGTTTTATCTGCTACTTTAACTGTCTTTGCTTTGCTTTGATTGCCGGCCTTATCATTCGCTGTTATGGATAGGGAAGTCCCGGCTTTTTGTTTACTGATTTTGACGGTATAGTTTCCTTTACTGTTAGCCGTAGCTGTACCAAGAGTTTTGGAACCAGCTTTCACTGCCACTTTAGCACCAGCTTCTGTTTTGCCTGTTATGGTTGTTGTCTTGTCGGAAACCATATTGACAGAAGGGACGGAAGGAGCCGTTTTATCGGCCACTTTAACTGTTTTCGCCTTGCTTGTGTTGCCAGCTTTATCTTTCACTGTTATAGAAAGGGTTGTCCCGGCTTTTTGTTTACTGATTTTGACGGTATAGTTTCCTTTGCTATTAGCCGTAGCTGTACCAAGAATTTTGGAACCAGCTTTTACCGTCACTGTTGCCCCAGCTTCTGTTTTACCTGTTACAGTTGTTGATTTATCCGAAACAGCGTTGACAGAAGGA
>JAZUQD010000304.1:0-1978 GCA_045605505.1 Pradoshia sp. | reverse complement strand
ATTTACGAAGCTCAACTAACCCATGCACAAAGGAAACTGAAAGAAGAAATCGATCATGCCTTGGACAATAAGGACAAAGAAGCATTTATGAAACTTTCCGCCGAGCTAATTGAATTGGAGAAAAACTTTGGGAATTAAATTAAACAACTTGTAACGAGTAAATATGATGTATAAACAAAATCACAGAGCGAGGATTATTTAATCCCGCCCTGTGATTTTCTTGTTTTCACTCTTAAATCAATTATTTCCCTAAATTAAATGAAACGTTGACTGTAATCAATCAAATACTTCGAAAATGATATAGTCGAATCCAAACGTTCCTTGTTCGAGCCATATAAAGTCCCCTTATCACCTGCGCGGGCACGGACAGCTTCATTTATAATCTGATGATACTCTTTTGGCATATGGCTTAATCCATATCTCCCTGCCCCTGTCTTGGAAATGATATCGTCCTCCGCTAACGTATAGTATTGACGTAGCAGCCCAAGAACTGTCCATTCTATTTCCTCCTGTATATCGCGAGCAGACCTACCCACCAATTCATCGAATGAGGATTCTATCCACTGAACTCGATCGGCCCAGTATGTATTCATATTCTCGAATACATAGGATTGTAATTGTTTCGAGGGGAGTTCCAGTTTAAAATCCGAGGATGCAGGTCCCAGAACAGTGATTCCTTTTTTAGCAAAAAGGGACCATGTCACAGGATTAAAATTAAAATAGGGGCCAAAGCTTACATGGCCGCTGTTATAATAAAAATGATTTTGATGATCATTTTTCACTTTTCCTAAGTCTCCCCAAGTAATATAGACACCGTCCATCTCTGGAGTCTTATATTTTTGAGCAATCATTCTATGAATCTTTGAGAGAATACCAGCTTCATCTTCTGTTAAATGCCGACTTGTGACAGCAATAAAATCGATATCACTTCTACCTTTTTCAAAGGCATCCAATACAATGGAGCCATGTAAATACAAGCCCTCCAACTCGTTTGGCAGGTATTCATTAAACAATCCTTTGTATTCATTCAAAATAGTTTCTACGATTTTTGGTATTTTTAACATACTATCCCTCTATTACTATAGTTAGCATAATTCTTTTGTCATAAATACACTGTTCGGATCCTCTTTATAATCCGCAAACGGCTTACAATATTCAAATCCAACACTCTCATAAAGCCTTTGGGCCGGTTTAAAGGCAGCCAGTGACCCTGTTTCCAGACTTAGTTTCTTATAGTTACGTTCCTTCGCTATCTTGATAATATGCTCTAGCAGCTTTCTAGCTACCCCTTTTCTTAAATGACCCGGCGAAGTTTTCATCGACTTAATCTCTCCATGAGTCGTATCGATTTCTTTCAGGGCTCCACAGCCAACTAACTCCTCATTCTCCCAGACGCTCCAAACCGTGATATTTGTTTTTTTCAACTCTTTCAGATTTAAAGCATGTATACTCTCAGGTGGAGAATGCTCGGCCATACTGTAAAGATGGCTATTAATTAAAGCAGCTACTTCAGTTCCTGTTAAATCATCCAATTTAATTTTCATTCAATCACCCCTCACCTTTAAAGATGCCTCAAAAAAGAATAGACAATATATTAATCTTTAATTTATGTCTCCTAAATAGATGGGAACCGTATCACCTTTGTGATAGTTGATTACGTGTTTTCTCATGGCTTGAGGATAGAGTCTGTATGCTAATAAATCACTTAACGGCAGCCATTCCACTCCAATTTGTCCTTCATCAGGATTTATTCCATTTTGAATCACTGTATTCCTTCCTTTAATCGTACATAGAAACATATATTCAATTTGATGGGTATCCTTATCAAAAGAAGCATGCTCATGATTTTGTCCGATATATTCACGAATCAGGATCAAATCACCGATTTCAACCTCCTGTCCTATTTCTTCTATACATTCACTTTTTAACGTTTGATGAAAGGTTTCTCCATGTTCCTGTCCGCCACCAGGCAATATGT
>JAZUQD010000303.1:0-9284 GCA_045605505.1 Pradoshia sp. | reverse complement strand
TCCAGAAGAAGAAAAGACAGAAGCTCCATTACCTTTGCCGCAAGGTGTTAAAAAGTTAGCAGTTAAGGTGACAGTTCAGGCGGATACCTATACCGAAATTGAATCATTTATTGAGACAATGGAATCCTCCAAAAGAATAATAAAAGTAGACAGCATAGATTTTGTAGGTACTGAAGAAGTAACATCCATCGAACAGAACATGGAGCCCCTTGTATATACATTAGGCCTATCTGCTTTTTATTCTCCGGATTTGATAGATCTGCAAAAACATTTGCCTGATATGGAGACACCGCTTCCGGCAGATAAAAATAATCCGTTAAGTATTGCTCCAGATGTTTATGAAGATGCAAAAATAGACAATGAGTAATTTAATAGAAAACAATCAGGTCGTGACATAAATGGTAAATAAAAAGAACGGCAAATGGCAATCAAGCGAGAATGGGGCTACATTAATTGAGTTGCTGGCGGTTATTGTCATTCTGGGGATCATAGCAGCTGTTACTGTCCTGGTGATTGGGAATGTCATCCAAAAGGCAAGAACTCAGGCATTTGTTTCCAATGCGTATATCATGCGCAATGCCGGTACAGTCTATTACAAAAATAAAGAATTCCATAAGGAACCTGTTAACGAGATCGTAACGTATACGGAACTCGTACTCTCTGGGTTTTTGGATGTTATTATAGATCCAGATACTGGTGAAAAATGGGGGTTGGAAAGTTCTGCTGATTCTTATGTAGCCTTTAAAGATGGAAAAGCCGTATCTATTTGTTTAATGGGCATTGAACGTAAATTGTGCGGAGAAAAGCAAGATGACGCTTACCTGCCTTTGCCTATCGCTGACATAAAAGAAGAAAATGTAGAGGATAGGGATAACTAGAAATTTGGCGAAACCTTTTTGGACAAGACGACAAGAGTCTTGTTCTTTTTTTTTGACGGAATGATAAGATGAACAAAAAACGCGGAGGCAATGGAATGGATAAGCCAACCCGGGAACGAACGATCATAGTAAACGTAAATGGCGAAAAAAAAGAATATAAATGGATTCCAAGTGAAGATCCAGATATATTGGATGTCTTTGAGGAAATCGCCAGCACTGTTGAAGAGGAGCAACAGCCGCCTCTTTGGATAGTGCCCGATGACAAATCGATTGAAAAAAAAGAACCAAAATCTAAGTCCTCAAAAAAACCGGCTTTACTTAAGTATGTTCAACTGAATAAATTACGTGTACTGGCAACAGGGATCCCTGTCCTGATTGCTCTTATTACAGGAACATTTTTTGGCGTTGTCGTTTTAAAAATTGTGTTGTTTGGAGGGGAAGAGGAGACCGTAAAAATACAGGAATCTATTCCAGCGGTCGGTTCAAAAACAGTGCCGCAGGGCCAACAAAAAATAAATAAAGATTTAAATGCCTTTGTCGTACAGGGAGGGGTATATTCAAGTAAACAGGCAGCTGAACAACGCGCCACCCTTATTGAAAATGACGGGATTCCAACCATCATTTTTGAACAGGAGGATAAATACTTCATTTATATAGGAGCAGCTTCTACTCTAGAAGAGACGAAACAGCTGGCTCTCTTATATAAAGAAGGAGGCGTCGAAACGTATTGGAAAGAAATACATTTTCAAGGAGAAACAAAAAAATCCTATTCTGGTAAAGAAGCGGAAATCATCCGAAATATGATTGATAATACGAGTCTTTATACTAAATTAGTATCAGGCGCACTTTTACATAATGAAACAAGTGGAAAGGTTGCTATTAAATCAATTAAAATCGAAAATATTCCGAAAGAACTACAAAATTTGCATAATTTAAGTGAAAGTATGAATAAAACATGGTCTTCCTATCAATCTAACCCTGAGGAATCAACCTTAATGCAGCTTCAAAAATGTATTCTTCAATTTCATAATGAATGGTATAAGCTCTAATGTATTTTCCGGGAAATAATTAAGACATTTCGTACGCTAAAAAGTGCCTGATAAAAAAGGCACTCTTTTTTATTTGCTTTTAAAGTAATCCGGAATTGAGAATGGTGTCGTATTCTGTTAGGATGAATATGTATCTCCCTATCTATACAAATTCTTATGGCAGGTGGCGAAATGGATTTAATCTTAGCTTCTTCTTCCCCAAGAAGAAAAGAATTACTTGGAATGCTGAATATACCTTTTCAGGTGAAAGTAAGTTACGCAGATGAAACCTATCAGGATGGAATGGAACCACACGAAATAGTGATGGAATTGGCACGCATAAAATCAACTGTTGTCGCTGAAACTAACCGTGATTCCGTAGTGATAGGCGCAGATACTATTGTAGTTATGGATGGTGATATCCTGGGCAAACCGAAAAATAAAGAAGAAGCCATTTCCACGCTGACTCGACTATCCGGTAATGTCCATCAAGTTTATACAGGAGTCGCCTTATTAAGAGGTCAAGATTCTATCTTGTTTTATGAGAAAACAGATGTAGAGTTCTGGCCGCTAAAAAAAGAAGAAATCGAACAATATGTATTGACCGGAGAACCGTTTGATAAAGCGGGATCCTACGGTATACAGGGATTTGGTTCCTTGCTGGTGAAGAGAATAGAAGGTGATTACTTCACAGTTGTAGGGCTCCCGGTTTCCAGACTTAAGAGGGAACTTGAAAAATTAATGCATCCTTAAGAACAACCTCACTCCGTCAGTGGAATGGAGGATATGGATGGATACAACACAAATTATGATTAGAGACTATCCAAAGGATGACCGCCCAAGAGAGCGATTTATCCAATTTGGACCAGAAAGTTTGTCGAACCAAGAGTTACTGGCACTGCTTTTAAGAACTGGAACAAAAGAGGATTCCGTCATGAATCTTGCCAATCAGCTTTTAGCTAAGTTTGGCGGTTTGCGGCTTTTGAAAGAGTCCAGCATTGAAGAAATGACCAGCATTAAAGGTATTGGGGAAGCAAAAGCTGTGCAGCTTGCTGCGGCAATGGAATTAGGCAGAAGAATCAGCAATTTGACGAATGAAGAACGGTATGTGATTCGTTCGCCGGAGGACTGTGCTAATTATTGTATGAATGATATGCGTTTTTTATCGCAGGAACATTTTGTTTGTATTTATTTGAATACGAAAAACCAAATACTCCATAAACAGACCGTCTTTATCGGCAGTTTAAACGCCTCTATTGTCCATCCCCGTGAAGTCTTCAAAGAAGCTCTCCGCAGATCTGCAGCATCTATTATATGTCTGCATAACCACCCATCAGGAGACCCCACTCCAAGTCGTGAAGATATTGAAGTAACAAAACGTCTGGCTGAATGCGGAAAAATTATGGGAATAGAACTTTTGGATCATTTGGTAATCGGAGAGAAAAAATATGTAAGTCTTAAAGAAAAAGGATATTTATAATACTAGGAATTCAAATGAGGATAAGCTATAATATTACGTATGCTTTTTATAGAATTGTTTTTCATCATATTGCCGAAAGAAATTGACTTTTTGACATGAAAAAGAAAAATAAAAAATTCGTACCTAATATGGAATATGTTTCAGAAAGGGAGATATTAAAAGATGCTGGGAAATAGAGATTTAGGAATTGATTTAGGAACTGCCAATACACTTGTATATGTAAAAGGAAAAGGCATCGTAGTCCGTGAGCCTTCAGTTGTTGCCTTTCAAACGGATACAAAATCGATTGTTGCTGTAGGAAATGATGCAAAAAACATGATCGGACGTACACCTGGTAACGTAGTGGCGCTTCGCCCTATGAAAGATGGCGTTATTGCTGATTATGATACAACTGCAACGATGATGAAGTATTATATGAAACAAGCATTAAAGAATCAAGGCTTGTTTGCACGTAAACCATATGTAATGGTATGCGTTCCATCCGGAATTACAGCTGTTGAAGAGAGAGCTGTTGTTGATGCAACAAGACAAGCTGGTGCACGTGATGCTTATACGATTGAAGAACCATTTGCAGCTGCAATTGGGGCAAACCTACCTGTTTGGGAACCTACAGGCAGCATGGTTGTTGATATCGGTGGCGGTACAACGGAAGTAGCTATCATTTCTCTGGGCGGTATTGTGACTAGCCAATCTATTCGCATCGCAGGGGACGAGATGGACGAAGCGATTATTAACTTTATCCGTAAGAATTACAATCTGATGATTGGAGACAGAACTTCTGAAGCTATTAAGCTTGAAATTGGTTCTGCTGGAGAGCCGGAAGGTATTGAGAACATGGAGATTCGTGGCCGTGACTTATTAACAGGTCTTCCGAAAACGATTGAAATCACGCCGGATGAAATTGCAAAGGCTTTACATGATACGGTTTATTCGATTGTCGATGCAGTTAAAAACACACTTGAAAAAACTCCGCCGGAACTTGCTGCTGATATCATGGATCGCGGTATTGTATTAACAGGTGGTGGAGCATTATTACGTAACTTAGATAAAGTAATTAGTGAAGAAACGAAAATGCCTGTTCTTATTGCTGAAAATCCATTGGATTGTGTAGCAATCGGTACTGGTAAGGCTCTTGATCATATTCATCTGTTCAAGTCAAAAGTTAAAGATTCAAGATAAAAATAGAACGCACAAATCCTGAAAGAGGATAATAATGACAGAGGAGCAAGGAAATGCCGCAATTTTTCTTAAACAAAAAATTGATTATCTTGCTGATTAGCATCATCTTTCTGGTGGCTTTGATTGGGTTCTCACTTCGGGAAAGGGATGATTTGAGCTGGCCTGAACAGTTTATGAAGGATTCAGCCGGCTTGGTTCAAACTGTATTCCATAAGCCCGCTTCTGCTGTAGCGGGCTTTTTTGAGAATCTATCTGATTTAAGGAATACATATGAAGAAAATAAGAATCTTAAATCACGCCTGGAAGAGTATGTGAAGCTTGAAACAGAAATATATGATTTGAAAAAAGAAAATGAAGAATTAAGTAATATACTGAAGAAAAAAGAAGATTTAAGTGATCATACTGTCGCTCACGCTACTGTCATTGGCAGAGGCCCGGAAAGATGGCATGAAACATTAACTGTCAGCAAAGGCAGTGTAAATGGCATTAAGAAAAACATGGCTGTTATCACCGCGGAAGGATTAATCGGAAAAGTCAAAAGTGTTTCTCAATTTACCTCTACGGTACAATTGATGACTGCTCTTGATCCGCAAAATCGTATTTCTGCTAAAGTACAGGGCAAAACTCCATCTTATGGCTTTATTCAGGGATATGACGAAGATAAGCAAGCCTTATTATTAACAGGGCTTCACTATGATGCTAAAATTAAAAAAGGTGAGAATGTTACAACATCCGGACTTGGCGGTGTTTTCCCAGAAGGATTAGTTATAGGGAAAGTAGAGGAAGTCATCATTGATCAATATGGATTGACACAAACCGCCTTGGTTAAGCCAGCAGCGAATTTCTATGATCTAAATAATGTAATGATTGTCAAACGTACAATGACTACTGTAGAAACAGATAGCAATGAGGGGGATGACCTGTGATAAGGTTCAAAATCTTCCTTTTAGCTGTTCTTGTTTTTATATCCGAGGGGATTTTTGTTGAAATCTTTTCGGCGAAATTATATACAACACCCTTCATATTGGTACCGAGGTTTATTGTCATCTTTTTAGTCTTTTTAAGTGTTTATGGAAAGAGGAACCTCGGAATCCTGTATGCTTTTGTAATGGGTATCTTCTATGATGTCGTATATACAGAAGTGCTGGGTGTATATTTGTTCACTTTGCCGTTAGTAGTGTACTTATCAAGTCAATTGATGAAAGTACTGCAGCATAATCTAGGAATTGTCTCATCTGTATGTTTGCTTGCTATATCTGTTTTAGAAATTATCGTCTATGAGGTAAATACCTTAATTGGTTATACTTCGTTGACGTTCATTGAATTTGCACGTATGAGATTGCTGCCTACCCTAATTTTGAATCTGATCTTCCTAATCCTCCTTGCTTATGTATTAGCGAAATGGGTTAAGAAATGGACTGTTGAAGAAGATATTTAAACGGGAATGATTCTTTTAAAAAAAGGATTTGTCAGCGCTCATGTCGAATTAAATTGCATTGAGGTGAGCACGACGTCATGGGAAAGAAAAATGTTCAGCATGTTATGATCAAAGGAAGTAAACAAGGTTTAACGATTGTTATTGATGATCATTCATCCCTTTCTGATGCACTAAAAGATCTGGATGAAAAATTGTCTATTCATAATTCAACGATTGAGCCAACATCGAGTATTCATGTTACGATACATACCGGTAATCGATATTTGTCGGATGAACAAGCGAAAGTGCTTGTGGATTTAGTAGAAAAAAAGGGATATATGATTGTAAAAAACGTTCAATCGAATGTTATTCTACTTGAAGAATCCAAGAGGTTGGCTGAAGAAGTCGCTGTGACAAAAGTAGTGAAAATGGTCCGATCGGGTCAAATTATGGAAGTAAAGGGTGACTTGCTCTTAATTGGAGATGTGAATCCTGGAGCGACTGTTAGAGCCGGCGGTAATATATTCATTATGGGAACACTGCGAGGGAAGGCTCAGGCAGGTATATATGGGAATAAGGAATGCGTCGTATCTGCATCTGTATTCAGGCCATCCCAAATCGTTATTGGAGATGTTTTATATAACTCTTTTGATTATAATGAGCATGATGACCACAAAATGGAATGTGCTTATTTAAATCAATCTGGTGAGATGATTTTTGATAGATTACAAGTTTTATGTAAAGTGAGACCTAATTTATCCTTTTTTGAGGAGGGCGTATAGCCATGGGAGAGGCCATAGTAATAACATCCGGTAAAGGTGGAGTAGAGAAAACAACTACTTCAGCCAATGTTGGAACTGCCTTAGCGTTAATGGGGAAAAGAGTCTGTCTGGTTGATACAGATATTGGGTTGAGAAATCTGGATGTGGTAATGGGTCTTGAAAATCGTATTATTTACGATTTGGTAGATGTAATTGACGGAAGATGTAAAATCCATCAAGCACTCGTGAAAGATAAACGTTTTGATGACCGTCTATATTTAATGCCAGCAGCACAGACAGCGGATAAAACTTCAGTTAATCCAAAGCAGGTTAAACAATTAATTGATACTCTAAAGCAGGATTTCGATTATATTATAATTGATTGTCCGGCCGGTATAGAACAAGGGTATAAGAATGCAGTAGCCGGTGCTGACAAGGCGATTGTTGTAACGACACCGGAAACCTCAGCTGTCAGAGATGCAGATCGGATTATTGGCTTATTGGAGAAGGAACCTAATGTTGAATCTCCAAAATTGGTTATTAATCGTATTCGTAACCATATGCTGAAAATGGGCGACATGCTTGATATTGATGAAATAACAACTCATCTATCTATCGATTTAATTGGAATAGTAGTAGATGACGATGATGTGATAAAAGGATCGAACCAGGGAGAGCCAATTGTGTTTGATCCAAATAATAGAGCATCTATTGCCTATCGAGACATTGCCCGTCGTATCCTGGGTGAGTCTATACCGCTTAAACCGCTTGAAGATGAAAAAACAGGAATGTTTACGCGTATAAAAAAATTATTTGGTGTTAAGTAATATCCGGAAGGATCTCTAATCATTTTAGAGATCCTTTTTTTGTGTGTTTAATAGCATAGCTTGGTCCAATCCTACATATCTTTTAGAAAAGAGCTGTATGGAGAGGTGAAATGATGGGCAGCCGAAATAGCTCAGATGTCCGCAAACGTATTGCAGAGAGAAGGAAAAACCGGGAAAGAATGATTACGGTTAATAAGAATGAACGACCTTCCTGGCCCGAAGTGGAAGATGAAAAAGAATGGGGAGCTGAAAATGTCTTTGTATACGAAGAGGGAATCCATCAACATACAAAACCGCCTTTTATAAACAAAGATTGGATATTATTTCGTATACTCGCCTCTGTTTGTCTGGCTTTATGTATGGCCATTATCTATCGGACATCCGCTCCGTGGACAGAGACAGCGAAAATCGCTCTGGAAAAGGCTTATCAACAGGAATTTCAATTTGCTACAGTATCTAACTGGTTTGAGGATACCATTGGTAAACCATTTGCTTTCTTGCCGGAAGATTCGCTTAATGGGTCTGATAACTCCGCTTCTGATAATCGTTTTGCAACACCGGCTACAGGCACAATTATGCAGGGCTTTGTCAAGGATGGACAGGGGGTCTTAATTAAGACATCTAATAGTGCCTCCGTTGATACCATTAAAGAGGGGGTTGTCATTTATGCCGGGGAAAAGGAGACACACGGAAAAACGGTCATTGTCCAGCATCCAGATAAAAGTGAATCATGGTATGCTCGCCTCCAAGAAATAAATGTGAGTCTTTACGAGGAGATTAAGAAGGGTGCCAAGGTAGGGAGAGTATCACCGTCAGATGAGCCGGATAAGGGGGAGTTTTACTTTGCATTAAAAGCTAATGGAAAGTTTATTGACCCTAATGAGGTGATTTCATTTGAATAACATCTGGCCTGTGCTGATGAAAATACGTATACATCCTCTGACATGGGCTTTACTTGCTTTAGGTGTGCTAACAGCAAGATTTACTGAATTGCTTTTAATGTTTATGGTTGTGTTATGTCATGAGCTGGGTCATGCATTTGCAGCGCAGCTATTTGGTTGGAGAATAAAATCTGTTACACTTTTGCCTTTTGGAGGAGAGTTGGAGACGGATGAACATGGAAACCGTCCCTGGCAGGAGGAATTGATTGTACTAGCCGCTGGTCCCGTGCAGCATATATGGATTCTGGGAATCACCTATATTTTCTATGTAAATGGTTTTATTTCTGAATATATGTATACGAGTTTAATTCTTTTTAATTTCATTGTTTTATTTGTAAATTTGGCTCCCATTTGGCCTCTTGATGGAGGAAAAGCATTGTTTGTTTTATTAAGCAAGCGCTTGCCTTTTTTGCATGCACACCGCCTGATTATTATGATATCCGGGGTAAGTCTGCTCTTTGCTTTGATTGGATTACTCGCTGTTAATCCACTTAATGTGAATTGGTGGATGGTCTTTGGTTTTCTTATCTTTTCACTTTGGAAGGAGTGGAAACACCGCCAATTTGTTTTTATGCGATTTTTAATGGAAAGGCATTACGGACATAATCTGGATATTCGAGGGATATCGCGTTTGGAAGCCGAAAAGGATATGTTGATTTACAAAATACTGGAGGATTTTCGCAGGGACAATAAGCATATTATTATTGTGAAACACAAGGATGAAGAAGTAGGGAAACTTGATGAATCAGAATTATTGCATGCTTGTTTTACCA
>JAZUQD010000302.1:0-2445 GCA_045605505.1 Pradoshia sp. | reverse complement strand
GGTTCAACGCAGAATCCTTTATGCCATGCATTCGGATGGCAATACGAATGACAAACCGTACAGAAAATCAGCAAAGACAGTCGGTTTAGTAATTGGTAACTTTCATCCGCACGGTGACTCATCTGTTTATGAAGCAATGGTCAGGATGAGTCAGGACTGGAAGCTGCGTCGTGAACTGATTCAAATGCACGGGAATAACGGAAGCATTGATGGGGATCCGCCTGCAGCGATGCGTTATACCGAGGCACGCCTTTCCTCTATCGCCGGCCAGCTTTTAAGTGATATAGATAAAAAAACAGTTGATTTTGTACCAAACTTTGATGATACAGCTGAAGAGCCAATTGTTTTACCTGCTAAATTTCCCAATTTGCTTGTAAATGGTTCAACGGGGATATCGGCTGGTTATGCCACCGAAATCCCACCTCATAATCTTGGAGAGATTATTGATGCAACGATTATGGAGATTGATAACCCTGATTGTACAGTTGATGAATTAATGACCCTTGTAAAAGGACCAGATTTTCCAACTGGAGGTATTATTCAAGGAGCAGATGGTATTAAAAAGGCGTATGAGACTGGTAAAGGAAAAATTGTCATTCGCAGTAAAACAGCTATTGAAACCTTACGCGGCGGAAGACAGCAAATTACGATAACTGAGCTTCCATTTGACGTAAATAAAGCGAATCTTGTTAAGAAAATTGATGAATTACGTCTTGATCGTAAACTTGAGGGTATTTCTGAAGTAAGAGATGAAACAGATCGTACAGGATTACGGATTGTCATTGAATTAAAAAAAGAAGTAGACTCTGATGTCATTCTTCAATATTTATTTAAAAATACAGACTTGCAAGTTACATATAATTTCAATATGGTTGCCATTCATAAAAAACGGCCGCAGCTTATGGGCATTAAAGCCATGTTGGATGCTTATATTGATCATCGCCGTGAAGTAATCACGAGGCGTTCTAAGTTTGATTTAGCCAAAGCCCGTGATCGCCAACATATTGTTGAGGGACTTATCAAAATGATTTCTATTCTTGATAAAGTAATCGCAACAATTCGTGCATCCCTTGATAAAAAAGATGCTAAAGAAAACTTGGTGAAGGAATACGCATTCACAGAGGAACAAGCTGAAGCGATTGTTTCCCTTCAGCTTTACCGTTTAACGAATACAGATATTACGGCGCTGGAAAAAGAAGCAGAAGAACTTCGAAAGAAAATCGAAGAACTGACGGCTATTCTTGGCAGCGATAAGAAATTAATGTCAGTTATTAAAAAAGAGCTGAAAGAAGTTAAAAAGGACTTTGCAGATGCACGCCGTTCTGTAATAGAAGCTAAAATTGAAGACATTAAGATTAATCTTGATGTACTGATTCCAAGTGAAGATGTCATCGTTACGGTCACGAAAGAAGGCTATATAAAACGGACAAGTTTACGCTCTTATACTGCTTCTGGCGGTCAGGATTATGGAATGAAGGAAGGAGACAGGCTCCTTCATAAACTGGATATGAATACAACAGATACCTTATTGTTATTTACTGACAAAGGCAGTTATATCTACTGTCCGGTCCATTTACTTCCTGATATCAGATGGAAGGATACTGGTCAGCATATCAGTAATATCGTACCGCTCGACAAGAATCAAAATCTATTAAAGGCAATCCCAGTTTCCGATTTTGAAAAAGAAGCATACTTATTATTCGTTACAAAAAATGGAATGATTAAGAAATCTGAACTGTCACTTTATAAGGCAGCCAGATATACAAAACCATTAACAGCCATTAATCTTAAAGGAGATGATCAGGTTGTGGATATCCATCAAACAGATGGAAAACAATCCATCTTCCTGGCTACTTCGATTGGATATGGGTTAATGTTCTCTGAAAGTGAAATCCCAACAGTTGGAGCACGTGCTTCCGGAGTTAAAGGGATAAATCTAAAAGACGATGATTATCTAGTTGCAGGAAAAGTGTTTGATGAAACTGATTCCTCCATGATTGCGCTGATTACACAGAGGGGCGCCATTAAGAAAATGAAACGAAGCGAGTTTGAAATGACATCCCGTGCAAAACGCGGAGTTGTCATGCTGAGAGAGTTGAAGAAAAACCCACATCGAGTAGCAGGGGTAGAATTTGTAAACGACCTTGATACTATTGTGATTTTGTCGTAAAAAGGCATGATAGAAGAAGTTCCTTCCTTCCAATTGCGACCTAGTGATCGCTATTCAAATGGTTCGTTCTTTATGGACGAAGGTGAAAATGGCCCGATCGTTGAAACATGGGTAACAACTCCTGAAGTTACAAATTCGTGATTCCCTAATAATCTAACTAAAAAGCTGTAAGCAGTTTTTAACTGTTTACAGCTTTTTTGTATTCTGATGGATTCTCTTGTTTTTATGCATAAAAAGGCTAAATTCAAGGCATTCTATAATGAATTAATCCTTTA
>JAZUQD010000301.1:0-1838 GCA_045605505.1 Pradoshia sp. | reverse complement strand
TCACATAAATTGCCAAATCCTATAAAAAATATAAGATTTGGCAATTTATATTACACTCCTCTGCGCTAAATTTAGCTAAAGAACCTCTTATTGAAATAAATCATTAAGATTTCAACTGCATACTTGCTATTTTCACTTTAGTGGGTATTTCCATTTTGGAAACAACCACTCTGACATATACTCTTGCACGACTACTTATATTTCGAGGACTATTGCCAACAGACTAAATGTCAGATTATTATATCTTAAAGATATTATTCTTTATTTATGACTTCCCAATAGCCTCCCTTATCCGGGCCGACACGCTTCAGTTTACCTTTTTCTGCCAACTTATCCAGATTCCAGCGTACTCCCCCAACAGAGAGTCCTGTTAATTGAGACAATTCCTTCACTGTTATTCGAGGATTTTCTAATATAATTTCAAGAATGGTTTCAGAGGTTTTCTTGCTAGTTTTCTTGCTAGTTTTCTCGCTAGTTTTCTCGCTAGTCTGACTTGTCTGAAAAATATCTTTAGGTCTTAACGGCAGTACCAACTCAACCTCATCAATATCCAAACGGTTATTCAGTTGTGGATCATCCCACCCAGCATCTGACCAAGCATTAAGAATCATCTGAAAACCAGAACCCAGGTTTTCTCCAAATCCAATCATTCTCAACATATTCTGCATACGAGGATTTCTTGCTCTTGAGACTCCACCTGAATATATCTGATCGATTGTAAGCATCAGAGTCCCAGGATTTCTCAAACATAACTTATCATTATGCTTTTCGATTCTCAATATTCCTCCTTCAAGGAATACATCTGCATGGATAATTGCATTAGTAAAGGCCTCACGAACAGCCTTATGCTGAGGAGTATCATCTATACGTTTCACACCTTCCATCTTGAATGGCTTGGGAATATCCATCGTCAATTTCATAAGAGCTCTGCGTAAAAACTGATAGATATTATTCTCCCAACGCCCATCATATGTAAGCCTATCATGATACCTCTCATCACCTATGAGATTACTAAAGTCTATGTAATCCATTCGAAAATTAGCGAAACGGTCTCTAATTGGGAGACCTTGACCAAACATCAATAATCCGGCAGCCGTCAGGCCTTCCTTTCCTGATTTACGATCTTCAACATATCCACCAATCTTCTTAAGGAACTCTTTATCACCGTCATTGTTCCAGACATGATCCGGATTTTCAAGACGAAATTCAGTACGATACTGACGAAGCGATTCTAAATCAATGTCACGCATATCATACAGTTCAATCAATGAACCATCATTTCCATCAGCATTTGAATCGCGAATCATTGCTTTTATTTCTTCTTGAGTGCAATGATAGTCTCCTTCATTATTTCTTCTGAAAGTCCCTTTGTAGGGATTCTCATTGAGATATATAGGCTTATCCCTCCAATCTGCCTGAGGCACAGACACATACACAATTATAACACCATCAACCTCAATAGAGTCAACATCCTCATCCCGCAGAATATTGTGACTGACCTTATTACTATTGATTGTATTCCAAAGATCCGAAATAATCTTACCCGGATTCTTGACACCTGTAAAAGTGAATCTCTTCGCAACGTCCTTTTCTTTCCTATTCTCCTCTACTCCAAGCAGTACCAGACCGCCCACAGTATTTGCAAATGCAGAATAAGTCTCCCAAAATGACTTTGGAAGTTCGCTTTCCGCTTTTTTGCATTCAAGAACGATTCGTTCTCCCCTCTTCAATCTTTCTTTAATTTCCTGTGCCGTCATATGACAATATATTTTTGCGAAGGTAACTATTTTATCCTAATTATTCTATTCCAACATACTCACCAGATCCCGCTTCATATC
>JAZUQD010000300.1:0-4440 GCA_045605505.1 Pradoshia sp. | reverse complement strand
TCATCCTCCAACCTGAGAATACCCTTTTCTCCATAAATAACCGTTGAATTATCCCCGCCGCCGGCTACATAAGCCCAGCTCGCCGCTAAAGTGCCAATGATTCCGCTATCCGTGCGCAGCAGGACAACCGCATTATCATCTACTTCGGTAGAATCCTTTGCATTGGTTTCAACAAAAGCACTTACAGCTGAAAACTCTCCAAATAGATAGCGAAGTAAATCCGATTTATGTACGCCTAAATCACCTAAAGCACCTATAAATGCTTGTTTCTTATTGAAGAACCAGCTTTCCTTACCATCCACACTCCAGCCTTCTGGTCCGGGATGGCCAAAAGCTGTCCGGAAACTATAAATCTTCCCTAATTTACCGCTATCCAAAATTTCCTTGGCAGTCTGATGTGAAGCAACAAATCGTTGGTTATGAGCAATCATCAACTTTTTACCTGCCTCCCGTGCAGCTTGAATCATGTCATTAGCTTCTTGCTTTGAAGTTGCCATTGGTTTTTCGCATAATACGTGTTTACCAGATTTTAACGCAGCAATTGAAACGGGAGCATGTAAATAATTCGGCAGGCATATACTGACAGCATCAATATCGTATCTTGCTAGGATTTCTTCATAATCGGTATACACTTCACCACCATAAAGCTTAGCCATCTTCTCTGCCCTTTCTTCAACTAGATCGCATATGGCAGTAATTTCTGAAGTCTCATTTGCAGCATACTCAGGTAAGTGGCGAAATTTAGCAATACTACCACATCCAATAACACCCACTCTTATTTTATTCATCTACGTTCCTCCATTTTAAAATTATTGAACTTAATTAGCGTCTAGTAAAAATGGCTTCTCGCATTTACTTTCCATTACATAATGAGTCCCTAATTCTGAGGACCGATGTATTCCTTCCATAATTTCAAGTACATGCAAGGCCATTTCTGAGCTAGCACGGGGCTGATAACCATTCTGAAGAGCTTTTGCCATGTCAGCGAGACCAATCCCGCGCAGATTGTCATTTGGGTCTCCCATAGTCTTCAATACAGTCCACTCAACTTCTCCATCCCTTTTCACAAGAACAGGATGATTAAATTGGTTCGGATCAGGCAAGCTTATTGTCCCTTTTTCTCCATATATCTCAAGAAACGGAGTTCTAGCTCCCACTACATCAAAGCTTGTCGTAATCGTCGTAATCACTCCATTCGCCATTTCAAGTATTCCAGTTACATGTGTCGGCACCTCAACCAGGATTAACTCTCCAAACCGCTTCGGATTTGTGATCAATCGTTCCGTATAGGTTTTTCTAGCCATACCAGTAACTCTGTTCACACTGCCCAGTAAACTGATTAATGCCGTTAAATAATATGGACCCATATCAAACATAGGGCCACCGCCAACCTTGTAATAAAAGTCGGGGTTTGGATGCCAGGATTCAGGTCCATTGGACATCATATTGCCTGTTGCCCCTACAATTCGCCCAACCAACCCTTCCTCAATCCATTTTCCGGCTAATTGAAGACTGCCACCGAGAAAGGTATCAGGAGCAGACCCTACTATAACTCCCTGTTCACGGGCAGCTTCCAGTATTCTTTTGCCTTCGTTATAGGAAATTGAAAGAGGTTTTTCAGTATAAACGTGCTTACCGTTATGGATAGCTTTTAAAGATACAGATGAATGAGCATGAGGAACAGTTAAATTTAAAATTAAATCGATATCTGGAGAAGTAAATATTTCTTCAAGCTTTAATGGTTTTTCAATATTATACTTTCGAGCCATTTCGATCGCTTTTGTATAATCCAGATCCGCACAGGCTACTACTTGATAGTCCGTAAATCTAGTACTATTCTCGATATAGATGCTGCTTATATTTCCGCAGCCGACAATCCCTACCCGTAAAGTCATGAAACCCTATCTCCCTTTATTTGTATGATTAGGCAGTTTGCTATTTAAATAATTCATACTTATTTCCATGCTCCTAAACGGCGTTAATCTCGTAGCATCTTGTTCAACAATCCACCAGGCAACGTTTAAATCCTCGCCCTTTTCTAAAATTTCCTCAATCTCTATCCCGCCCGTGCCCAGTTCTGCGAAAAACTGTTCATCATCTAAGGTCATGTCTTTTAAATGGATGAGAGGAGATCGATCCCGGTATTTATCCAACCAGGAAATTGGATTTTCTCCTGCTTTTTTTAGCCAATATATATCAAGCTCAGTTTTAACTTTATCCGGATCCGTACCATCAAAAATGACCTCCAGCGCTTTCCGTCCATCAGATAAGGTTTCTAACTCAAAATCATGATTGTGATAGCATAATGTAAGACCGTTTCTTTTACATGTCTCCCCTATTTCATTTAATAAAGAAGGCAAAGCAAGATATTCTCTTTCATTGCGTCGGTTTTCTGCCAAATATGGACATACAATATAGTTTGAACCCAATATAATTTGCTCTTCAATCACTCGCTCAAGCTCACTTTCAAGCTCATCTATTGAGATATGACTTGCTGCTGCTTTTAAGCCATATTCATCTAAGAGATCCCTCACTTCCCGGGCAGTAAGATTACCATAGCCAGCTAACTCAACGCCGTCAAAACCAAGTTCAGCTACTTTTCTCAACGTACCTGCAAAATCTTTTTCTGCCTCTTCTCGCAGACTGAACATTTGAACCGCTATAGGAATCTGATTCATATGAATACTCTCCAATCTATTGATTAATTTATTATTTTTTCAATTTTATAGCCTGATAGTTAAAAACACTGTCCTCCTATAAAGATTCAGGAGGACAGTTATGATTTAATATTACTTATTCCATAGCTCAATGCGGTCTTTTATTAGTTTGGTATATTCCTTTTCAGCTTGTTCAACATCCGCTTTTTCTAAATCCTTCATAAAGGTATCCCACACTTTATCAAAGTTATCTGGATCTGCCAGAATAGCTTCCGGAATTCGTTTTTTCACGATATCAAGACACTTTTGCATGATAAGCTCCGTATCAGAACCTGCAGGGACCGCCATATTAAAAGCTGCTCCCCATTCTTTTACAGGGAAATCTTCTTTTTGTGGGTACAAATCAGCCCACATTTCTACGCCATAGTTAGAAAGGACTTCTTTTTCAACATCAGTATAGCCGTCTTTGATTTGCTCTCTACTGGCAATTGAAAAGGTTTGTCCAGTTGAATCTGTTATTCCATCCCCGTAATAAGGAGCAAAGCCTTTCAATACACCAATACCAGTTTCCTTTACATAATTGGCATTGCTATTACGCTGATCCATTTCTTCTTTCGAGATGACACGTTTACCATCTACGACCTCATAATGCTCCCCTTCAATTCCCCAGTTTTGAAGAATTTGTCCTTCTTCAGAGGCAAGATAATCAATAAATTTAATGGCACGTACAGGATCCTCATTATCTACTGTAATCCCGATGCCCCATCCGCCTAGATATCCAGTATCCTGGAAATTACGATGTTTGAATTGTTCATTCAGTGTTACAGGATACATTCCATACATACGCTCTGTTTTTCCGGATTCACGCAGGGCACGGTCTGCATCGCCAATCTGCCAGTCCGTATCGGTTACGGAAAGAACACGGCCGGAAGAAATCTTAGCTAAATATTGGTCGTATTTTTGTACAAAGCTTTCCTTATCCAATAAATCAATATCATTCATATGGTTTAACCAGCGGAAATATTCTTTTTCTTCAGCCCGGCGATAGTGTAATTTTGCTTCATGTGATTTGGGATCGATATAAAATTCTCCATCATCAGGTGCACCTGTTGCATAGAATGCAGGATTTGTCGTAGATATCTGGATGCGCCAGTCATCAGCCAATAAGGATAAACCTATCGTCGGCTTTCCATCGATCGTTGGATATTTTTCCTTATATTCCTTGATAGCCTTCTCTACATCCTCTACAGTTCGGATTTCAGGATAACCTAATTTTTGAACAACATCATGCTGGAGCATAAACCCAGTGCCTGGCTCGAAATACGTTTGATCAACAGCTGCAGTTGGAAGGATATAAATCGCTTCATCTTCATTACTCCATTTCAATCGATTTAAATAATCACCATAAATTTTCTTTAAATTAGGTGCATGCTCTTCAATTAAATCCGTCAGGTCTATAAAGGCTCCTGCATCAACCAAATTACCAGCATTTCCTTTTGGTAAAATTAAATCCGGATACTCCCCGCTTGCAATCATAAGCGAGATTTTCTGATCTCCGCCATTCACATCAAATTCAGGATCAAGTGTCACATCTGTTTTATCCTTGATTGCTTTGCTCACCGGACTTTCCATCTTATCCCATTGGGAATGTGGATCAGCACTAAATAAAGAAAAAGTAACAGGCCCAGTTGTTTCTTCCTTCGGACTCGAAGCACTATCATCCTTACAACCAGTTATCACCAACATAACGGCCATCAAAAGAATTAGTACTGATTTCGTTTTT
>JAZUQD010000299.1:0-22321 GCA_045605505.1 Pradoshia sp. | reverse complement strand
TTACTTCGGGTTAAAAGATGCGCAACAGGTTGCTGTAGTGGAAGGGCTTATCTATGATTTTAATTTCCCGATTGAATTGATAGGCGTAGAGATTAAACGTGAAGAAGATGGGCTTGCTCTCAGCTCGCGAAATATCAATCTAACAGAAAAAGAAAGAGTGGAAGCTCCTTTTATCTATCAAAGTCTTTGCAAAATAAGACAAGAATTTCAAAATGGAGCCGGTCCAAAAGAAGCATTAGAAATGGGAAAACACTTTTTACAAAGTCATATCAGTGGAAAACTCGATTATTTTGAAGTGTTAACCTATCCTGAGTTAAGCGAGATTAATGAATATGATCGGAAAATCATCTTCGCAGTAGCTGTCCAATATACGTCCGTCCGTTTAATCGATAATATTATCATAAATCTTTAATCGTCCAAGGGGGGTGAATCATGTTTCGAAATGCAAAACTTCACAGAGCAACCTCTACAGAGGCTTAAATTACGAACCTGAAGCAACCATCCTTTAACCCATTGGATTTTTTACAAAGGGGCTGGAATATAAGTATTTTAGTCATGATAAATCCGAATTATCAGGTGATATTTTAATTGAAGTGACCCCCAAAAGCTAGACACGGGTATTTCATTAGGCAGCAGGTTGGGTATGAGTTCGATATTGGATTGGACTCATGCCTTTTTAATTTTTCCTAATAGTTCGGATTTTTATTTGTTTTCAATATTTTAGGTACTTCTTCATACCATTATTAAACTAAGTTCCATTTCGCTGTAGCCACTCGACTCCTACGGGAAGTATTGGAAAGGTTGAGACCTGAGCAGGCGTAGCCGAGAAGGCTAAAGCCTTCCTCCCCGCGGAAAGCGAGTGGCGTAAGCGCGCAATGGAACGAACTTTTTCTTCCAACTTAACTCTTTAATAAGTAACAAAGTCGATTAATTTAGATATCGTTCATCTTTCAGGATTTTTTATAAGTTATGTCCCAGCTTCATGTTTTTTTAAATCCCTAACCATACTTATGAATCTTCTTTGATTAATAAGTGTGGTTTTGATATAACAGTAGGTAATGGGTTACGATAAAAGGAATAAACGAATTACATTCCTTCGGTAGTCTAACGATGAGATAAATAGTATGATTAAAAATAACAGTTTATCTTTATTGTGAATTCATGATAATCAACTGGAACAGGGCAAGTTAGAGAAGAAGTAAGCAGGTGTTTAAAAATGAAAAGTAAGTATGTAGTGATTGATTTGGAGACAACGGGTAATAATCCAAAAAATGGTGATCGAATTATTCAAATCGCTGCTATTGTCATAGAGCATGGAAAGATTGTAGACCAATATTCCTCTTATATAAACCCAGGCAGGTCCATCCCTCTATTCATACAGGAATTAACAGGTATATCTGAGGCAGATGTGGAGAAAGCGCCTACCTTTAAAGAGTTGGCACCCTATATTATCGGTGTGTTGGATGAAGCTGTTTTTGTTGCTCATAACGTATTATTTGATTTGACATTTCTGCAGGCTGAATTGGAACGTGTCGGCTATGAGAGGTTCCTTGGTGATACAGTTGATACAGTAGAATTAGCAAAAATCGTCAACCCTGAAATGTCGAGTTTTAAACTGGAGGAGCTAGGGAAAGCTTATGGTTTTCTTCATGATCGTCCACATCAAGCTGACAGTGATGCTTATGTAACGGCCCTTTTATTCTTAGAGTTTTACACTCAATTGAAGAGATTGCCGAAACCTACTATTAAATCCTTATATCGATTATCCTTTTTATTAAAAAGTGAGCTTAAAGAACTATTGGCTGAGATTATAGAGGAATATTCAACGGTGAGTGAGCCGTGGAGACCAGATTTGGATATCTACCGTGGAATCGCAATCACAAAAGAGAAACCAATTCCGCATCTTATCGATCGACAGGATGAGAAGAACTCTGTTCCTTTGGATGAACAAGGCATCCAGATTCTTAAAAACACCTTGAAAGATCATAAAATCAGTTTAGTAGAAGATGGTACTAACAATTTTGCGGGGCATTTAAAAGCCGTTTTTGAGTTTGCCAGTGAAAACAAAGCTCAGGTAACGATTGCTATGCATTCAAAATTCACCATAAAACAAGTAATGGATTCTATTTATAGTAATCATTCGTTAAATCCGATACATAAACAGATTAGTATTTTGCATTCAAAGGAGCAGTATTTAAGCTTGCCGAAATTTGAGCAAACACTGCGAGAGAAACAGCAAAATTATGAGAGTACCATCGCAAAAATGCAATTATTAGTTTGGCTCACGATGACCAATACAGGCTGTTTGGAAGAATTGAATTTATCTTCCGGTGGAAAAGAGTTTTGGAAGGAAGTATCACACCATGCCAGTCTGCACCCACGCTTGCTTAAGCCATGGACAGAACGGGATTTCTATACAAGACAAATTATGAAGTCTAAGCAGTCAAGGATTATTCTCACAACTCACAAGAGCCTTGTTTCAGATATACAGACAGGGGATTTTTTAAGCAGTAACCCCTATTATTTGATTGAAGAAGCTACTTATTTTCCTTCTTCCGTTCAAAGAGGATTAACGAAAGAGATGAGTTATGTAGAGCTGAGAAATCTTTTGAATAAAATTGGTACTTTGGATAATCGTCAATTACTAAGAGCTGTTACAACACTTTTAAAGGAAAAAACGGTTGAACCATTTAATGAAAAACAAGTAATGGTGATCTTAGAAGAGGTCGGGAGTCAGATTGAACGGTTTTTCGAAACCCTATTCATCTTTGGAATTAAAAACAACACGGATATGGATGGACCCAGAGCTCAGTGTAAACTGGATACCACCAAATATAACGACATACAAATCATGCATAAATTAAAAAGAGAAGCAATTGAATTGTATGAATCCATGAATTCTTTATTGGATCAATTCCATCAAATCCTTTCGATATTAAACCAGATACCCATCGAGAAATTAAAGCGAAGCCAGCTTAATATGATTGATGAGTTAACCAAATTAACTTTAGAAATGAGTGTAATCCGTTCTAATGTAAATAGGTTCTTTAAAGACCAAGATTCAAATGACCTGGTTTGGATGAACTGGAATCTAAAAGGACATAAAAATTCATTGCAACTTTATGCACGGCCATTGTCGGTAGCAAAGTGGATTCAAGATTACATTATACAGCCGCATCATACTTTATTTCTTTCAGATGTTCTGACTGTGGAAGGATCTTTTTATTATATTTCCAGGGAATTGGGAGTTTTGGAAAACAGTGTTTTCAAAAAAGTGATTCCCCCATTAAAGCGCCATTATTTAACGATTCTGCCTGAAATCAATGGAAAAACAGTTCATTCTGTTATTGATTTGATACGAAACCAACAAAATCATTTAATTCTCTTATTTCATTCACAAGAATCGATGAAAAAAATATATAATGAGATGAAGGGATTAACTGATTTTAAACATATACAGTTGCAGGCACAGGGACTATCTTCGGGTTCGGCTATCAAAATGCTGAGAAATCATCTGGCCATTAACCAATCCATTCTATTAATGACGTTCTCAGGTTGGAATGAAGTTAGGTATGCTTATGATGGAAGTTCCAGGATTATAATGGTTGAGGCGCCAGTCCAAATGAATATGAATCAGTCAGATGAGGATGTATTATCAGAGTTAATCATTAATCTAAGAAGTCAGTTAAATGCTTTCCCCGATTATGATAACAGTGGCATATGGGTCTTACTCGAGAATGAATTGATTAGGCGGGAAAAAGAACAGTTTAAACAAGGCCTGAATTATATAAACTTAATTTACAAGAATAAATAAGCATGTAAAATTGATTGATCTAACAAAAGACTCTGACTATTTTATTCTGATATAATGTGAACGACGCTGGAATAAATAGAACGTTACATTGTGGGGGGAATTAAAATGGACAGTAAAGTTGAACAGTTATCAAGTGTAAAAGTAACTTACACAAGTGATTTATATAAAATCGTTGATTCTCTCAATAAAACACTGAAAAAAGAGGATTTAATGTTTGGTTTGGCATTGGATAAACAAGACCAGCAAACGGCCGTTTTTTCAATCTATCGTACATAATTTGAAAGGATGCAGACATGAAAAAAGTAATTTGGAGCATAGCGATTATTATCCTGATTGGCAGTGGTCTCTATATACAGGCGATTTATGCCGGTGACAGTCCCAAAAATGCTGCTAAGAAGAATGCAGAAGAAGTTGCCCGGGAAACTGCCAAAATGACAGATGTGGATGATTTTTATTTATATAATGGAAATGAAACATGGAGTGTCATAACCGGAAAAACAGCAGATGGCAAAAAGATTGGTGTTTGGGTACCGGATGATAAAAAGAAAAAAAGCCAGGTTATTGCTCTTTCAGAGGGTATTAGTAAAAAGGAAGCCATCGCAATCGTAAAAGAGAAAAAGAAGGTAAGTGAAATTGTATCCGCCCATCTTGGGATGGAACATGATCAACCCTTATGGGAAATTACCTATAAAAATAATAAAGGTCTCTATGGTTATTACTACCTGAATTTTAAAACAGGTGATTTAATACGTAATTATGATAATTTGTAGGATGGAGATGGAACTGAGATGAAATTAGCAAACAGAGTATCAGCATTAACACCATCATCAACACTTGCGATAACAGCAAAAGCAAAAGCGCTAAAAGCAAAGGGACTCGATATCATTGGACTGGGAGCCGGGGAGCCGGACTTTAATACGCCTGGAAACATACTTGAAGCAGCACAAAAGTCTATGCAGGATGGTCAAACAAAATATACTCCATCTGCCGGATTGCAATCCTTGCGTGAGGTTGTAGCCGATAAACTTTTAAAAGACCAGGGCTTAACCTATAGTACTGATCAAATTTTTATCGCTTCCGGTGCAAAACATGCCTTGTACACTCTTTTTCAAGCGATTTTAGATGAAGAAGATGAAGTGCTCATCCCAACTCCTTACTGGGTAAGTTATCCGGAACAGGTCAAATTAGCTGATGGGGTGCCTGTCTATATTGAGGGGAAGGAAGAGAATCAGTTTAAAGTAATGCCTGAACAAATTGAAGAGGCCATTACTGAAAAAACGAGAGCGCTTATTATCAATTCACCAAGTAATCCAACCGGTATGATTTATACGGCTGAAGAATTGAAAGCAATTGGAGAAGTTTGTTTGAAACATGATATAGTGATAGTTTCAGATGAAATTTATGAAAAATTGGTGTATCATAACGACCAACACATTTCGATAGCCGAGCTTTCAGAGGAGCTTAAACAGCAAACCATCGTAATTAATGGAGTTTCTAAATCTCATTCCATGACAGGATGGAGAATTGGATATGCGGCAGGTGATCAGGCTTTAATTAAAGCGATGACGAACCTGGCCAGCCATAGTACGTCCAATCCAACAACGACAGCTCAATATGCAGCTATTGAAGCATACACAGGGCCGCAGGATCAAGTAGAGGTCATGCGAAGTGCTTTTGAACAAAGATTGGATGCCATTTATGACCAATTGCTCGAGATTCCTGGTTTGACTTGTCTTAAACCTCAGGGAGCCTTCTATCTTTTCCCAAATGTCTCAAAAACAGCGGAAATGTGCGGTTTTCAAAATGTGGATGAGTTTGTAAAAGATTTATTGGAAAATGCTCTTGTAGCAGTTGTACCTGGCTCAGGTTTTGGAGCACCTAATTACATTCGTTTATCCTATGCAACATCGTTAGATTCACTTCGTGAAGCTGTTAAACGTATAAAAGAATATGTTACGAATAAAGCAGCAACTAAAGCTGAATAAATAGAGAGTGATAGATGCGGCAACGTAACGGCCCCTTAAGGAAGATGCCTAATCTGCCTCTAAGGGGTGTTTTTATGAATGATTTTTTTTAGCTGAACAGTGAATGGAAAGTTATCCTTATGTTAAAATTTATCTACATTCCAGGCGAAGATAATAGACATTACAGGTCTAAATACAAAAGGATTTAGAGATTATTTCTTAATTGGCAGAGACTGTTAAATGAAAGACAATGTATCGGAATTATTGATTTTATTTACAGGTGAAAATTTGTATTTGCTTGTCTATTTTTGTACTTGTATAATGAATAGGGTACATAACCTGGTTTTGTTAAGCTTTGGAGGGAAAAAATGTGAAATGTACAATTAATGAAGTTTATAAATATGTAAATGAAGAAGTTAAGATAGGAGCCTGGATTGCCAATAAACGTTCTTCCGGGAAAATTGCTTTCTTACAATTGCGTGATGGCACTGGCTTTATTCAAGGTGTAGTGGTAAAAGCAGAAGTTGAAGAAGAACTCTTTAACATGGCTAAAAAGATTACACAGGAAACTTCCGTGTGGGTAACAGGGATTGTTCAGGAAGATGAGCGCTCCCCATTTGGTTACGAACTCCTTGTAACAGGACTGGAAGTCATTGCAGAATCGGTTGATTATCCAATTACACCTAAACAGCATGGAACTGAGTTCCTAATGGATCACAGACATTTATGGCTTCGTTCAAAACGCCAGCATGCCGTCATGAAGATCCGTAATGAAATCATCCGAGCTACTTATGAATTCTTTAATAAAGAAGGTTTCGTAAAAGTAGATCCACCGATTCTTACAGGAAGTGCTCCAGAAGGAACTTCAGAATTGTTTGCAACTAAATACTTTGATGAAGATGCTTACCTTTCACAAAGTGGACAGTTATATATGGAAGCTGCAGCGATGGCATTAGGCAAAGTATTCTCCTTTGGTCCTACATTCCGCGCAGAGAAATCCAAAACAAGACGTCATTTAATTGAATTCTGGATGATCGAGCCTGAGATGGCATTTGTTGAATTCAATGAGAATCTTGAAGTTCAAGAGCAATATGTCTCTTATATTGTACAAGCTGTACTCGAAAATTGCGTAATTGAACTGAAAACATTAGGAAGAGATACTTCTAAATTAGAGAAGATCAAAGCACCATTCCCTAGAATTACGTATGATGATGCGATTAAATTCTTACATGAAAAAGGCTTTGATGATATTGAGTGGGGTGACGATTTCGGTGCTCCTCATGAAACAGCAATTGCAGAAAGCTTTGATAAACCTGTATTTATCACGCACTATCCTACAGCAATCAAGCCGTTCTACATGCAGCCTGCTCCTGATCGTGACGATGTCGTATTATGCGCAGATTTAATTGCTCCAGAAGGCTACGGAGAAATCATTGGCGGATCTGAACGTGTTCACGATATGGATCTGTTGAAAGCCCGACTTGATGAACATAATTTAAGTATGGATGCTTACCAATGGTATTATGAATTAAGACAATATGGTTCTGTTCCTCATTCTGGCTTTGGGCTAGGACTTGAGAGAACAGTTGCTTGGATAAGCGGCGTGGAACATGTTCGTGAAACTATTCCATTCCCACGTCTTTTAAATCGTCTATATCCTTAATAGTCAATTGAAACCTGGCAATTTATTTTATTGTCAGGTTTTGTTTTTCCGTACTTCAAAATCAGCATACATGGTATACTAAAATGTGAGGTGTCGAATTATGACTATAAAAAATCTGTCGAATTGGATCAAGCAGGCGAATGTTGTCATCCCCTCCTATTTGTTAACTAGTTACAAGGAGATGGGATTAACGGAGCAGGAAATGATGCTTTTACTGCATGTTCAAAACTTTTCGATGAACGGAAATTATTTTCCAACACCTGCTGAAATTTCATCTGTCATGAACCTGACAGAAATGGATTGTACCAATATACTCAGAAAGCTGGTTCAGCACGGGTTTTTAGAGATTACAGAAGATGAAAAACCAGGTTTTGAAAGTTATACAATAAAGCCATTATTTGAAAAGTTAGCCTATCATTATTTGAAAGATGCTAAGCAAACTGATTTTGAAGAGAAAGTAATCAAGAGTGAATCATTATATACCATTTTCGAAAAGGAATTTGGCCGCCCATTGTCGCCTTTTGAAGGAGAAACATTGGCAATGTGGTTGGATGAGGACCAACATTCACCTGATTTAGTTAAAGCTGCTCTTAAAGAAGCGGTCATCTCAGGGAAGCTTAGCTTCAGATATATTGATCGAATTTTGTTTGATTGGAAGAAGAATGGAATCAAGACCTTGGAGCAAGCGAAAGTACACAGTGAACGGTTCAGAAGCTTTACAAAGAAAACTCCTGCTAAAACCGTTCCAGTGGCCAAAGAGTTGCCATTATATAATTGGCTCGAATAAATAGTAATCGATAGACCAGGATAGAACCTTTATCCGGTCTTTTTATTCGTTGAAAAAAAGTGAACAGAGGGAGAGGCGGATAGAAAGATGCTAACAAATACACAAATTCGATATTGTCTCGATGAAATGGGAAAAATGTTTCCTGAGGCCCATTGCGAATTAAATCACTCTAATCCATTTGAATTAGTAGTAGCAGTTGTTTTATCAGCACAATGTACGGACGCATTAGTTAATAAAGTAACAAAAAATCTTTTTCAAAAATATAAGAAACCAGAGGATTTCCTTTCTGTACCTCTTAGTGAATTAGAGAATGATATTCGCTCAATTGGATTATTCAGAAACAAAGCGAAAAATATCCAGAAACTATCTCAAATTATTTTAGAAAAGTATAATGGGGTTGTTCCTGATGATCGAGATTTATTAGTCGAGCTGCCAGGGGTAGGAAGAAAAACAGCGAACGTAGTTGTTTCAGTGGCATATGGTACACCTGCCATTGCTGTGGATACCCATGTAGAGAGAGTGAGTAAACGGCTGGGCATCTGCCGGTGGAAGGATTCTGTCTTAGAGGTTGAAAAAACATTAATGAGGAGAATACCTGAAGAGGAATGGTCCATTACACACCACCGGATGATTTTCTTCGGCAGATACCATTGTAAAGCCCAATCACCAAAATGTGAGCAATGTCCAATGCTCTTGCTTTGCCGTGAAGGGAAAAAAAGAATGAAAGCAGCAGGAAAAAGTAAATGAATAATCTGGAACTAACTCATGAAGCCTTTAGCTTTGAATATAATAATCTTGATGAACAGGATTATAGGCAATGGAATCGATTGGCCTTTAATCAAGGTTTTCCATATGAGTATTTCTATTATAAAGACAAAGAACTATATAGGCCCTGGGATGATTTTCTGAATGTAAGAGAACAAATAGGCGATGAATGGGCAGAAAATGTCCGTCAATTGGAAGTATTGTTCTCAAACAGAGAAAAAAATGCAATTAAACCCTATATGTTAAAAGGGATTGTTCTATATTTATCGTTGTTGTATTGGTCCAATCAAGTGCCTGTTAATTTACGCGACTTCCCAGTATCTTTAAAGGAATTAAAAGGTAAGCCTGTGAATGTTGAAGAACGTTTGCCATTTATTTTGGCAAGGCCATACTTTTATCCAAGCTTTATGCAGTTAAAGAGCTTAATGGAAGAACAAATCAAAATTGCGGCAAAAATGGCTGCTTTAAATAAATATTCATGATAGAGAATAAAAAAAGATCGGACCTGATTAGGTCCGATCTTTTTTTGCTTTAAGCAATTTTACGTATATGTCTTGGCAATTCTTGAATAGCAGGAGGAATTAGATAGGATGTTTCGTTAGGCTGGGAAGCACCATTGCTTCTCGCAGCAGGCTGTTCTTGCCCATCATCCTGTTGTTCTTCGGGTTCATTTGGCTGGCCTTCACCAGGGGTGTTTCCTTCTTCAGGATTATTCCCTTCCTCAGGTGTTTCACCTTCGCCAGGGGGGGTACCCTCATCAGGGTTATTCCCATTTCCATTTCCATTCTCATTACCAGGGTTATTGCCTTCTTCAGGTTTGTTCCCTTCGTTTGGTTCCTCTTCATTTTCGTTTCCGTTATCCGGCGTGGTAGGTTGGTTTGGATCCTCTGTGTTTTCCTCAGCCGGTTCTTCTGGCTGTTCCTCTTCTTCAGGAGCTGCTTCAGGAATAGATACGGAAGCAGACGCTGTATCACTTTCCTGGCTACCTTCAATGGCGGTAACATAGAAGACATACTTACTGCCGGCTTTAGGAGCATCAAGGCTGAATGATGTTTCTTTTGTAGTGGTTAACGTTTGTTTGGCTCCGCCATCCACGGCAACCTGAACATTAAATTCAGCGTCATTAGAATCATATCTCCAGCTGACATTTATTCGATTGGATGCTTCATCAAAAGCGGCGTTAAGACCAGAAGGGGCATCCAGTTTTGAATATTTCTCTGATGTTTTAGTAGGCTCATGTCCTTTTACAAAGTACTCATATACAATTTGATCACTTGGTGTATATTCACTTGCTTTAGCGTTTGTTCCTTTTTCAAGGGCAACTTTCACAACTGAACTTGGCTGTTTAAAATTATCAGTTGTCACATTCTCAGACATTTTGCCCATCATTGTTTTAAAGATTTTTGCAGCAATTTTTGTTTCTTGCTTGCTCATCGGATTTTTTAACTGTTGGTCATATCCCGTCCAAACAGACATGGTGTAATTGGTTGTATAGCCGATAAACCATGCATCCGGTGAACTGCTTTTACTGATATTATATTTTGCCCGGTCTTCTGCAGAGTAGTTTGTTGTTCCAGTTTTTGCTGCGATATGAAGACCTGGAATATTGGCTGCAGTACCTGTACCTTTCGTTACAACATCCTGCAAAATGTTTGTAATCATAAAGGCTGTATAATCCTTCATGGCTACTTGTGGTTCAGGAGCCGTTTCAATGACCGTATCATTATCTCTAAGAACGACTTTCTTTACGACATGCGGTTCATTAAAAATACCCTCATTACCGAATGCAGCATAGGCACCAGCCATTTGCAGAGGGGATGCTGCTTTGTCTACACCGCCGATTGCGGATGCTTCATATATTTCTCCAAAGTCAACACCTAATTTTTTCGCGAATTCACCAGCTCGCTCTGGACCAACCTCTTGGAGTGTTTTAACGGCAGGGACGTTCAGTGATTTATAAAGCGCTTCACGAATTGTTACATTTCCTTTATAGGTACCCGTCGCACTTCCGATTGATTGTCCGGAACTATATTTATATGGTTCATCTTCAATTGTCTGAGCGGTTGACCATTTTAAATACTCAATTGCTGGACCGTAATCAAGAATTGGTTTAATGGTTGAACCAGGCTGCCTTGTTTTTAAATCTGTAGCATAGTTAAAGCCACGGGCAACTTCCTGGTTTCTTCCACCGCCCATTGCCATAATTTCACCGGTTTTCGTATCCATAAAGACAGTACCGGCTTGGAATTTATCATTTGGATAGGAGATATATTTATCACTATTCAATATTTCTTCCATCAGTTCCTGTGCGTCAGGATCAATTGATGTATACACTTGTAGACCATCGGTGTAGATATTGTAATCACCGATTTTTTCAACTTCATCGATAACTTGATCAATAATGGCATTATATTTTGTATTTGTGGTTTTCTCACGTTGTTCTTCTGGAACCAAGCTTTTTTCTAAACTTTCAGCTTCCGCTTTCGCTCGTTCCTCCGCAGAGATAAATCCAGCCTTTTCCATCAGTTTCAGTACGATGTTTCTTCGTTTTTCCGCTTTTTCAGTATGCGTAAATGGGTTATAGTTATTTGGACTTTGCGGCATACCTGCCAAGGTGGCAGCTTCAGACAAAGTTAGCTCGTTTAATTCTTTGCCAAAGTATAGCTTAGATGCTGTTGAAAACCCATGAACACCGGAAGACATATAAACTTTGTTCACATACATTTCAAATATTTGTTCTTTCGAGTATTTTTGCTCGAGTTGAAAAGCAAGGTACATTTCCTGTACTTTACGTTTTATCGTTTTTTCTGATTTTAGGAATGAGTTTTTCACTACCTGTTGGGTAATGGTACTTCCTCCTTGAGAACCGAAGCCGCCTGTTATGTTACCGACCAAAGCTCCGCCGACACGTATAATATCAATACCATGGTGCTTATAAAATCGCACATCTTCTGTCGCAAGGATAGCATTTTCCATTAATTTAGGAACGTCTTTGAAGTCGACGTAATCTCTTGTCTCAGAGCCTATTTCTGTATATATATCACCGTTTTTATCATATATTTTCGAAGATATAGGATCAATTAGCAATTTATCATCAATTTCGGGCGCTGTAACTGCCCAATAAGCGAAGACTCCACCAACTGAAATGCCCGCAATGATGAATAGTGTTGCCAAAACAATAAGTATTCTCTTAATTAATGATTTGGATTGTTTCTTTTGCTTTTGTTTGGTTTTTTTGGAATTTGCAAGATTCCTTTTTTCTGTCCTCGTTTTATATTGATCAGACATTGTATTACATACCTTCCTTTCAGGATAAAGGACCAATTAAAATAGTTGGGTACCATATTTTTTGTCAATTATCTTAATATAGTCAATTCTTGGCGAAAACCCAAGTGGAATCACTTCACCTATATGTTCAATATCCTTTTTCGGTATTGATTTTCTACCGCCAGATATCATCTCTTCCCAATAATAAATCAGTGCATCAGCCGGCAAGAAATAGATTTCCTCTGTTACACTAAATCGTATAATGATAAAGGCTATTCCATCATGTTGGATGATATTACGCATATGAACAATCTGATGCTCATGGAAGTTTTTTAATGGGAAGGATGTTGTTTGTTTGGTTTCTTTTGCTTCAAAATCAATATACCGTCCTTTATAAACACCGTTATAATCGGTTGTGGAGGCTTGCTTAAAATAAGCTTCCTTAATGACTGCAGCGCTCCTCTTTGGATAAGATACATTCACAATCTGAACAGGTGTTGGTTTTTTGTGAACAATTGCAATGTTATTCTCTATATAATAAAGATTTGTTTCGTTTAAGTCAGCCTCCAATGTCATTCCTCGATTAGAATAATCCACTTTTTTCTGTTTAATTACTTTGCTGCCGGAATTCTGAATCGGATTGTATTGTTTTCCATTAGGATATTTTATAGCCATAGTATCCCTCCAAGCCCATCCTTATCATAACAAAAATAACATCAAATTTGTAAAATTCCTTACCGCATATAGAGAAAGTTTGAAATAGCTGTAAAATCCTCTCGGATATGTAATTTTATATGAAGAAAACCAAGCTTTCTCTTAATTAAAATACTAAATTAATAGAATTTAAACGAAACTTTAGGCACTTCGAAGTTTATAATAATAGTTCAGATTCGTCAAAGGAACTTTTTAGCTAATCAATGAACTGGTGGGGTTCTCTTTGTAGGATGGGATACATGTAGTTAATGATTGATGGCTGCGAAAATTAATAAAAGCCGGAGTAAATTACTCCGGCTTAAGAATGAAGAACATGAATCTTCAAGTAGATGGCTTATCGGGTCCATCTAATTTTGGATTGCCCGTATGTTTTCTGGATTCATGAGTATTTTTCTTTTTTTGTTCCTGTGCTGCTGATGTATTTTTTTTCATAACTGCACCTCCTTTTATTAGGTTGTCTATGTTTTGTTCGTTTATACAGTTTGTCTTGTCGAAGAAAGCATATCTATGCGGTTCTCTATTTTCTTTGCCGATACCCTTCTAGTTTTGTCGTCTATGAAGGGATTAAGATAGATAAATCGAAACTTTAGGTTATAAGAAAGAGGGAAGGGTGAACGGCATGAATTCCAAAGAAAATATCATTACATTGCTGAAGGAATTGGAACAGGAAATTCTAGCGCTGGAAGAAGAAATGAATAAACAAACAGATAATGAAGCGAAAGAAACAATAGCGGAGTATACGTATGCTATAAAAAAAGAATCAAGGAAGTTCGAAATGGATATGGCGGCTATTCAATATAAAGCGAATGACCATATTGGAGATTACAAAAAAGATACACCATTTCAAGGCTTTAGCTTGGTTCATTTAACATAAACAAAAACAAGATAGTTTCTTTTTCTCTGAAATTCTGTTTAGATAAGGTAAAAAGAGCAAGGATGAAACACAATGAAAGCGGAATTTTACCAAAAAAATAATGAATTAATAAAGATTGTAAACGAGGCTGAAAGAATTTATAGGAATGCGCGAGAAAACGATTCGCACGCTGATTTCCATACTGTAATAAAGCCTTTCGCTGACCGTGTCAAGCTTTTGGCAGATGATTGGCTGGTAGATGCTGAACAATGGGTAGCGGACAATCGACCTAAATATATATCACCTATGCAAATAACAAATACTCATAATAATGTATTGCAAGTGTCTGTCCATTGTTATTTTCCGGAATCAAGCAAGTCGAGATTTATTAAACACTGTAATGCGGCTTTGTTTGTACTTGAACAGATACAAATGGAGAGTGTAAGCGGTCAGTGACTCTGTAGCACCCAATCTCTGCTGTTGCATACTGTATAGTATATAGCAAGAGCGGAGGGAGAGTTATGCTTAAACAACATTTTGATAAGAAAGCCAGAATAAGGAATGGTGATCTTGATACTTATTATGGCATGCCAGCTGGATCCTATTTGTCGCCCCATGAATACAGAACCATCTATTCAGGGCCCGGGGGAGCTTCTTCACCCCAGGTTCATCCACAGGGTATTTGGGGAGCCGAGGGAGTTCAGCAGCAACAAATGAATCCGTTTGAAGGTAACCGTGCTTACCAACCCTATTATCATAACCATTTCTATCCGCAGCCATCACAGAATCCCTATCATATGGAACAATATCAGGGAGGTATGCCTATGAATGGCGGTGTGGTGGATAATCAAAATTTTTATGGGATTCCACCACAGGAAATGCTAAATCATTACCCTAAGCAGCAAGTGAATCCATTCCAAAACCCATTATATTCGCAGGATGAAGATTTTTATCCTTCTCAGCAAACTAATTTCGCTATTACAAACCCTTACCCCAAGCAAAGCTTTATGCAAAAAAATCAGGGGAATAATTTATCATCGGTTCTTAATCAATTTAAGACACAAGAAGGCAGTATTGATTTTAATAAAATGATTGATACTGCGGGAATGATGTTAAATTCAATGAATCAGGTTTCCAACTTAGTGAAAGGTGTAGGTTCGATTTTTAAAGTGACCACATAAAAACTGCCGGTTATAAATCGGCAGTTTTTTACTTATTGAATAGATATGCGTTTTTTTCGTGATTTGGGAACTTTAACGGTTAATAGGCCATTCTCGTGTGTTGCTTCGATTTGTTCCTCGTCAATCGGATAATGGAATGTGAAACTCCTTGATTTTGTCTGCTTTTCTGTCGTGAAGGTTTGATCACCCTTATTTTCTTTTCGAATGGTTTCATATGATATAGTTAATTTGTTTCCTGATATATCAATTTCAATGTATTTCTTATCTACCCCTGCAATATGTGCTTGGATAATATAGTGAGTATCTGTTTCTTCCCATTCAACAGGAAAGCTTGCAAATAGTTTTTGATTTTGAAAAAAACCATCCATCGACTGTAATAATCCACTCCTCGTGTTTTCGGTTAACAAATCATCCATTTGTGAGATGAAGTTACGGAGTGGATCGAGTGGACCATTCTTATTATTTTGAGCCATATATTCTCCTCCTCTGATGATCTACCTTTAGCATATGCATGATATGAATAAATGTTAAATAATGGTGAGGGAAAGAGGGGGAGTTGGGGATAGGACCCAATTATCACATGCTGTTTGAACTATCTTATAAAAATGGAATTCTATATACATAAGTTCATTGTTGATGATTGCTGGTTGATAGGAGTGGCTAGCTTAAAGACTCCTTGCTTAGAAAATTGAATTCAAATGAGACCCCGATAAGCGTACCGCCGAGAAGGCTCCACGAACCGTCCGCGAAAAGCGGAGGGAAGGAATGGATTAGGTTTAACAAGCTATGTATAAAAGCGGATGTCAGGAAGAAGAAAATAAGTAAGAAAATTTGATACTTGTAAAGGAGTGGCGAATATGGAAGATACCCGTGTAAAATTAGCTTATAAGGAAGAAGGAGCAGGCCAACCAGTTATTTTGATCCATGGTTTTTGCGGAAGCAAGGAGTATTGGCAGAAAGTCATTCCTTATTTAAAAGAAACCTACCGCGTGTTAGCGGTTGATGTAAGAGGTCATGGAGAAACTGAAACGACAAAGATTGGATACAGTATTCATGATATGGCAGAGGATTTATATGAATTCTTTATGGAACACGATTTAAAGGATGCTTATGTATTTGGCCATTCTATGGGTGGCTATATTACACTTGATTTCGTTGAACACCATCCTGAGCTTGTCAGGGGATATGGTCTTATTCACTCTACTGCACTGCCGGATTCTCCGGAAGCAAAGAAAAATAGGTCTGCAGGTGTCTCGACAGTGGAAGAACAGGGAGTCTCCCTTTTTATTCATGATTTGATTCCGAAACTATTGTCCAAAGAAACACGTGAAAATGAAGAAGAGATGCTTAAGTCATTAATAGATATAGGGATAGAAACGAGACCAACAGGAATTATTGGTGCTTTAATGGCTATGAAAAATCGTGAAGATAAAAATTCTGTACTGGAGAAGGTAACGATTCCCGTTCTGCTCGTAGCGGGTGCTAAAGATGGGGTAGTACCGATTGAAAAAGTATTTACAGTAAGTGGGGATCATATCACACAGGAAGTGATTGAGAAGGCTGGCCATATGGGTCTTTTTGAGACTCCGGAAGAAGTAGCGAGTGCGATTGCCTCCTTTATAGAAAAAGGTAATCAATAATGGGAAGGTCGTATCTTAAAAAGATGCGACTTTTTCCTTTTCAAGGGAACGTTCATTCGGTACAATGATGACAGAAATGAGGTGTGCATATGTTTGGAAAGAAAAATTTAGTAGAGTTCATGAATGATTTTATTCAAGATGAACAATACAAGGATAATATTGCTTTTTGGCATACCATTGAAGAAAAAAAAGCTACTTATTCTCCCTTTCCGGCTGAATTAAATGAAAAGTTGAAGTCTGCCCTTGAAAAAAGAGGGATAGAGGCTCTATACAGCCACCAGGCAGAAGCTTATAAATATATTAGAAACAACAAAAATATTGTAGCGGTAACCCCTACGGCTTCAGGTAAAACGCTGTGCTATAACCTTCCCATTCTCCAATCCATCCTGGAGAACTCAGATACAAGAGCTCTATACTTGTTCCCAACTAAAGCGCTCAGCTATGATCAAAAATCTGAACTGGAGGAACTGATTCATGCTGCTGATGCGGGCATTAACAGCTATACGTATGATGGAGATACCCCTACAAGTATCAGGCAAAAAATACGTAAAGCGGGACATATTGTGATTACAAATCCGGACATGCTCCATTCAGGTATATTACCTCACCATACGAAATGGGTTAGTTTATTTGAAAATCTGAAATATATTGTCATTGACGAGCTGCATACGTATAAAGGTGTATTTGGCAGTCATACAGCTAATGTAATCAGAAGGTTAAAAAGGATATGCCGTTTTTATGGAAGTGACCCCCTTTTTATTTGTACATCAGCTACTATCGCCAATCCCAAACAACTCGCGGAACAATTAACGGAGTCTAAAATGGTCTTGATTGAACGTAATGGTGCTCCTTCAGGGAAAAAGCACTTTGTGTTTTACAATCCTCCGATTGTCAATAAGCCTTTAAATATACGAAGAAGCTCAATCTTAGAGGTCAGGAAGATTGCCAGCACCTTGCTTAGGAATAAAATTCAGACGATAGTGTTTGCCCGCAGCCGAGTCCGTGTTGAAATCTTAGTAACGTATTTACAGGAATTAATATCGAAACAATTGGGACCAAAAGCAATCAGCGGGTATCGGGGCGGCTATTTACCAACGCAAAGAAGACAGATTGAGAAGGGGCTGCGCGATGGTACGATTTATGGAGTTGTCAGCACGAATGCGCTGGAATTAGGAGTGGACATTGGCCAGCTGCAGGCCTGTATTATGACTGGGTATCCGGGGTCGATAGCAAGCGCCTGGCAGCAAGCCGGCAGGGCCGGAAGAAGACATGGAGAAGCGCTTATCATTATGGTTGCCAGTTCCAGTCCGTTAGATCAGTTTGTCATTCAGCATCCTGATTATTTCTTTAATAAAAGTCCGGAAACAGCGAGGATTAATCCTGATAACCTCGTTATTCTCGTAGACCATCTTAAATGTGCGGCTTTTGAAATCCCGTTTAAAGAAGGGGAGGAATTTGGTGGCCTTGAGGTTACGGAGATTTTGGACTATTTGGCTGATGAGCATGTTTTACACAAAAATAAAGATACATGGCATTGGATGAATGATGCTTTTCCAGCACATGAAATCAGTTTAAGATCTGCATCGCAGGAAAATGTTGTCATTATTGACCGGACCAATCCAAAAGTACAGGTCATTGGGGAAACAGATCGTTTCTCAGCTATGACTCTTTTGCATGATGAAGCCATTTATTTGCATCAGGGCATTCAGTACCAAGTGGAGCATTTGGATTGGGAGGAAAAGAAGGCCTACGTACGCGAGGTCAATGTTGATTACTATACAGATGCCAATCTTGCCGTGCAGGTGGATGTGCTGGAAGTGGACCGGACAAATGTTAATCTCAAAAGTGAAATTACTTTTGGAGATGTTTCCGTTCGGGCTATGGCCACGATCTTTAAAAAAATCCGCTTTGATTCTCATGAAAATATCGGATCGGGACCCATCCATTTACCTGAGGAAGAGATTCATACGAATGCCTGTATGCTTTCCCTGAAGGATGGGAGCGTTGATTGGAAGGAAGAGCGGCTTGAAGAAGGACTGATGGGAGCCTCACACGCTTTGCGAGGCATTATTCCCGTTTATGTATTGTGTGATCCAGGGGATATTCATGTCTACCCTCAAGTAAAAGCGACTCATAATGAGCTTCCTACAATCTTTATATATGATCATTATCCAGGTGGTATTGGTTTAAGTAAGCATATGTATGAAAACAGTGAACGAATTATCCAGGAAACGATTCAGGCAATCAGAGTCTGCCCATGTGAAAATGGTTGCCCGTCCTGTGTAGGAATGGAAGGTACTGGTTCGTCTTTGAAGGAGGATTCCATACGAGTGTTAACCATTCTTGGAGACCAAATGGCTGGTGATAATTCAAATGTCCATTAAAAATAAATTAAATAGAATGAAAAAGCACCTAAATACAAATGTTGGCGAAGGAGAGACAAAAAAGAAAAGTACCGACGTATCGGAGAGCATCGAAAAGCATGTGGACATCCCTTTCTTTGAGCAATGGAGCGAATTTGGAGCTTCTGCCGTATTTTATGAAACAGAATATTGCCTAATCCGAGAGGTTAGCTATTCGCTTGATTATCAGCACGGAAAGTATGCCTTTAATATGCTTCCGCAAATCGTGAAACTTTGGAATGAAAGCAACCTTCAGCATCCGCTTTCCTCAGCTGGTTTTCAAGCGGATCAAATGTTTTTCTTTGATACAGAGACAACCGGATTGGGCGGAGGTACCGGGACTTCTATCTTTTTGCTTGGTTATGCCTTTTTAGAGGATGGGCAGATCAAAGTGAGACAGCATTTTCTACCGAGACCAGGCTTTGAAATTCCATTTTATAAAACATTTTTAGAAAAAGTGAATTATGAGACATTGGTAACGTATAACGGAAAAGCCTTTGACTGGCCGCAAGTAGTTACACAGCATACGCTTTTGCGTCAGCATTTGCCGAAATTACCGGATTTCGGACATTTCGACTTATATCATGCTTCAAGAAGATTGTGGAAAAATAAATTAGATCGCGTAAAGCTTTCGATTGTTGAGAAAGAAGTACTTGGTTTTGAGAGAAAGGATGACGTGCCGGGTTACCTGGCACCCATGATTTATTTTGATTATGTTGAAAGGCAGAATCCTGAAGCTGTTTTTAAAATTATGAAGCATAATGAATGGGATGTTTTGTCATTAATTACCTTATATATTCATCTATCTGCCTTATTATTAAATAATGAAGCAGTGGAGCATGAAGATTCATTTGAATTGGCGAGATGGTTTTCTTCTTTAAAAGATCGAGAGCGTGCCATTGACTCGTTTGAAAAAGGAATTACCCAATCTAAACAGAATGAAGAACGTATGAGGGTTCTCTTTCATTTAGCGAATGAACATAAAAAGAATAAAAATCAAGAAGCGGCAGTGAAGTTATGGAAGGAAGTAACTGATTCAACAACACCAGAAATTGTCTGCTGCGCCCTAATTGAACTGGCAAAATTCTATGAACATAATAAAAAGAACCCTGCGCAAGCATTGGAATATTCACAAAAGGCTTTGGATTTAATAAGGTACCATTTGTTCAAGAAACACGGTATTCATGAAGAATCAACCCTTCATCGAATTCGCCGTTTAGAGCGTAAATTGGATAAAGAATAAATTGGTAAGAAAGAAAACTAAATAATGGTTGTTATGTTTCCACATCCCATGTAAATTTATGTTATACACTACTGGTGAATCTCCGAGAAGGAAGTGAACATAAATCGGATGTATAAGGTTGTCTGTTATTTATTCTTTGTCGTTATTGGATTATCGATGGTAATCTTTAATTTTGTTTAATACAATGTAGCGGTTCTTATACTGAAACATTTTTTTATAAACGGAAAATAGGTGATTGCCTTAGTACGGTCTTATCCAATCCTTCATAGTCTATTAATGTAATTAGTATAGAAAATGGAAGGAGAGACGCGTATGTTCGGTCGTCGTCATCATCATCAACATCAACAACAATGTGGGCCTATCCAAATCCCAGGTTGTCATAAAGTACAGTGTTGCCCGCCGGTTTGCCATGAGCCTATCCAATTCATCAAGGAAAATTGCTATACACATGTAGTTCCTCATGTGCACCCAGTTCAAACTCTTGAAGTGAATAACCATGTATATCAACATCAGCATCATTTCCCACATTCTTTCCAATCTGCAAATAATGTTCAGAATCAGTCTCAGCAGTTTGGTGCTCCAACACCACCACGCCCTGGTTGCCCAGGAAGCGGAAGTGGGTTTGGAAGTGGCAGTGGATATGGAAGCGGAAGTGGATTTGGAAGTGGCAGTGGTTTTTGCTGTTAAAAGTAAGAGGCGTAAAGCCTCTTCTTTCTATTATTTCATGTATAATAAGAAGAGATCGTATATGGATGTGAAGTCATAATGGGAAAAGTGGTATTTGTGACAGGATATAAAGCACATGAGCTTGGTATTTTTGATCAAAATCACGAAGGGATCAAGTACATAAAAAAAGCATTGCATGGTCGTTTGTTGACGCTTCTTGATGAAGGAATGGAATGGGTGCTTATTACAGGCCAGCCTGGAGTAGAACTTTGGACTGCCCAGGTCCTATTCGACTTACAGGAAGAGTATCCTGAACTTAAACTTGGGGTATTATTACCTTACTTAAATCAAGAAGAAAAATGGAAGGATTCTGTAAAAGAGCTTTATGAAGAGGTTCTTCTGCAGGCTGATTATGTTGAGGCTATTTCTAAGAAGCCTTATGAAGGGCCGTGGCAATTAAAGTTAAAGAACCAATTTATTGTAAGTAAGAGCGATGAAATGCTGATCCTGTATGATGATGAAAAGGATGGAAGCCCTAAATACAGTTGGTTTGAAGGTAAAAAGAAACAGGGTAAACAAGACTATCCAATTCATCAAATAACATTTTGGGACCTGCAAAGTTTAATTGATGAGGCACAATGGGAAGAATATTAAGAGGAAATTGACAAACAGCACTTTTTTTGAAAAAATATTAAGTATTAGTCGTATGAATTTGAGGTGAAAAAATGCTCTCAGATAAAACAAAGTTGACCGCAAAGGATATCTTAGAGAAAGAATTTAAAACAGGTGTCAGAGGATACAAACAAGAAGAAGTTGATCAATTCCTGGATTTAGTTATTAAAGATTATGAAGTTTTTCATCAGGAAATCGAATCGCTTCAGCAAGAGAATATCAAGCTGAAAAAGCAATTGGAAGAACAGCCGAAACGGGCGGTACAACCAGTTCAACAAACTACAGGTACCACTAATTTTGATATTCTAAAACGTCTTTCCAATCTGGAAAAACATGTGTTTGGAAGTAAACTTTACGAATAAAGCCTTCCAAAAAATGTAGTTGTATTATTTTTTGAATCAGGGTATAATGAATTTTGCATTGATAACGTCTGGGTAATCGCTGCAATGTAAATTGTAGAGGAAAGTCCATGCTCGCACAGGCTGAGATGCTTGTAGTGTTCGTGCCTAGACCAATAAGCTAGGGCAGCCTATTTTTAGGCTGACGGCCGGGAAAGTGCCTAAGTTCTTTTAGAATATGGCACCGGTACCTATAAAAGTGCCACAGTGACGGAGCCTTTTTGGAAACAAAAAGGGTGGAACGAGGTAAACCCCGCGAGCGAGAAACCCAAATTTGGTAGGGGCGCCTTTC
>JAZUQD010000298.1:0-2102 GCA_045605505.1 Pradoshia sp. | reverse complement strand
TGTAGCTTTGGCGGAATGGAGCGGAGGGGGTAATAATAGCAAGGTGTTATGTGATGAAGGTCAGATATAACAGCTATGTGCCGAGTGAGGAATGGGAATCATTCTACAATATTATCCCCATCAAACAGATAATTATTAACTATTTATTAGACAGAATCATTTGTGTCATATCACGTATGTAATCAACGACACCCTCAATATTGTCAAAAATGCTCTTATTTTCAATGTGGATAGTTTGGATGTTATGTTCTTGTAAAAGCCATTCGTCACGTTGACTATCATTTACATAACCTGATGCAGTAAAATGTTGTGCTCCATCCAACTCAATACACAAATGCAATTGTGGGCAATAAAAGTCTAAGATATTATTATGATATTTGCAAATATTTTATGCTAAAATAGGTTGGTAAAAATCATTTTTTTTGATAACCGCAAACATTCTTGCTACAATTTTGGCTCTTACGGCATTAATGACACTCATTTTACTTTTTCCTTCTTCTGTTTTTCGTAGGTAATAATCTTTTAATTCACTTGTTTTTTTTCGTATTACAGCCATGGCTGCCAGATGTAACAATGCTTTCATTTCTTTGTTTGCTCGATGAGAGACTCTTGCTTTTGAGTGCTGACTGCTGCCTGAGGTGTATTGAAATGGTGCCAGCCCTGCATAGCAATTGAATTGACGAGCATTGTCAAAACGTGTAAAGCCTTCTGTGACAACAATCATATTTGTTGCTACAACAGCTCCTACCCCCTCAACTGATTGTAACAAACAATATTGATGATAAAGAACTTCACAAGAGTGGATTACTTGATTCATCTCTGTGTTTAATTCTTCTATTCGTTCTTCAAAGACACGGATGAGTTTCTTCAGGCGTTTTGATTTTTCTTTAAACAGTTTGGCATCCATGTACTCTGCCTGATCGTTTAATTGCGCTTGATACTTGTTGAGGTCTTTAACATAAAGGCTTCTCTCGGCTTCTAATTGTTTCAAACGCTCTATTTCCTTGGTAGGATGTTTATAATAGCGGGCTTTGTCATGAAAACGCATGGCGTAAATGGCAATGCGTTTGGCGTCTGTTTTGTCGTCTTTGCCACGCTGTATGCTACCTGAGGAATACTTAATGCTGGAGGGATTTTCCAACCACAGCTTAATGCCCAAGGCGGAGCAAGAACAGGTTAAGGGATAGGTGTATTGACCGGTATATTCAGCGCAAATAATCAAATGGCCGCCATCTATCTCATACTCCTGCTGTATAGCACGGAATTGAGAGATGATTGCAGTGGAATTATTGGGAATAATTTCTTCATGTAATACTTGATTATTACACATCAGACATACATCCAATTTCTTTTTAGATACATCTACTCCGATAAAATAAAAATTATTCATATATTTGCGTTGATTTATGGGTAAAGGGGCTTGAACGTAACCTAAAAACCTTAATAGATTTCTATTTAAATTATTATACAGGTCTGGGTTCAAGTAAGACGAAGAGTCCAAAAAGGGGGATGGAACTAGACTCCATAATAGGGCTTGGTTCACTCTTCGTCTTCCTTTACTACCGATTAAACATCTATTTTCTCTACAAAACTAATCATTCTATTTTAATTGAAAAATTCGCTGCAAATCTAAGGTTGAAGTGGGGACAGTGCTTTTTTAGTTAGTTTTGGATGAGGAAAGAAAGCCTTTTGTATGTTTGATGTATTGTCTTAACTATCGCATATACAAGTGCTAAGCACCCTACGCACATGAAAAAAACTTTTACATAAATTGACTAATGGCAAACAAAAATGAGTTATAACAAGGTCTTGTGATATAGAAGCATTATTATTTCTTAAATAAGATTCGGAATGCTTCTTCCACTTTTTTTACCTGAATAACTTGTATGGTGTTAGGATGAATGATTTTTTTGTCCGAAGAGTAGTAGGGTGTAATGATGCGTTTGAAGCCTAATTTGCCGGCTTCGGCAATGCGCTGTTCTATGCGGTTAACAGGTCGTATTTCTCCGGATAGTCCTACTTCACCTGTCATGCAAATGTCGGAGTCAATGGTGATGTCGAGGCTTGACGAGAGTACAGCACAAAGCACAGCAAGGTCAATA
>JAZUQD010000297.1:0-6915 GCA_045605505.1 Pradoshia sp. | reverse complement strand
ATGGCTGGCTTCATCCTGGGAAATATCTGAAGATCGTTTAACGTATACGTTTAATCTAGAAGAAAATGTACATTTTCATGATGGGGAATCATTAACCGCGGATGACGTGATATTTTCATATAACTACTTTAAAAAACATGCCTTCCAATGGAATGCAGATATGTCCAAAATAGCTTCTCTTAAGAAAATTTCTGACCATCAAGTTGCGATTACGTTAACGGAGGAATATTCCCCATTTATAACTGAAATCGCTGGTATTCTACCAATTCTTCCAGAACATATCTGGTCGGAAGTTGAAAATCCAATGGAATATACAGAAGATGATGCATTAATAGGGACAGGTCCCTATATTCTTGATAGCTATAAAAGCTCTACAGGGAATTATCGTTACGTAGCTTATGATGATTATTTTAAAGGTGATGTAACAGTTGATGAAGTTCAATATTTAAACGTAGAGAATAAAATGCTATCCCTGCAAAAGGGTGAAATTACCGGTGGCATGACCTTTAATTACACCGAAGTGAAGCAGATGGAAGACCAGGGATATAAAGCGCTTCAAAGTACTCCGACTGGCAGCGCTGTCCGAATCGTATTCAATTTGGATAATGAACAATTAAGTGATAAAAGGCTCCGACAAGCTATCGCCTATGCACTTAATCGCGGGGAAATAGCAGAAAAAGTATTAGGGAATTCCGATACTTTAAGTGGCAGTGGTGGTGTGATTCCTCCAGATTCGGAATGGTTTAATGAAGATGTAAAACAATATGACTATAATGTGAATCGAGCAAATAAGATGCTGGATTCTCTGGGTTATGAAGAAAATAAAGAAGGTGTTCGGGAAGAGTTGAGTATGAAAGTTTTGGTATCTTCTACACCTCAAGAAGCCGAGTTAATGAAATCGATGCTGGCAGACGTAGGGATTAAATTAGATATTGAGACGGTGGACACAGCTACTTTTACAACTGCTATGAGTGAAGGCAAGTATGATATGGCTCTTACAGGACATATCGGATTAAGTGGGGACCCAGATTTCCTTCGTCTATGGTTCTCAGGTCAGGCAAGTAATGCTTATGCAGGCAATGCAGTATTCAATCATGAAGAATTTAACAAACTGGCTTCCTTACAATTGTCCCAAGACGGAAAAGAGCGTAAAGAAACCGTAGATTCGATGCAGGATATTTTAGCTGAAGAGCTGCCGACATTAGTTCTCTACCATCGTCCATTCTATTTTGTGTATGATGCCAACGTATTTGATGGCTGGTTTAACACATATGGTGGGATATCGGACGGTATACCATTGACAGATAACAAGGCAGCGTTTATTGATTATGATTAAAATTTTTAAGCTGTATGGTTCGATCCTGCTTATATTGATCCTGTTAAATTTCTGTCTCCCTCGGCTTATGCCAGGAGGCCCTCTTGAATACTTGGAGGGTCAGGAAAGTGGTGCAACCTTAACAGAGCAACAAAAAAATTCAATGATTGACTATTATGGCTTAAATGATTCAATGGCTGAACAATTTATAGATTATATAGTTGGTATTGTTCAGCTTGATTTTGGCTATTCCTATACGTATAAAATGCCTGTTACGGATATCATAACGGGTCATATATCATACACACTATGGATTGTGGGGATTTCTTCTATTCTATCAATTTTGATTGGAGTAACTTTAGGATTACTATCGGGCTGGGTTCATCATCAGAAAGGCGATAAATCATTAATGTCCACTATGCTGGCAATAGGAGCAATACCAGAATTTTTATTTGGAATGCTTTTGCTGATCGTGTTTGCTGTGACGTTTGATGTCCTTCCTATGAGTGGAGCCCATACACCATTTTTAGATAGTGAATCCGGGTGGGCTAAGGCGGCTGATACAATACGTCATGCCATTTTACCAATTGTCACACTTACAGCAGTAAATATGACAAGAATTTATTTTCTTGTTCGCAATGAAACCATTCAGGTAGCTTCTGCCCCTTTCATCGAATTTGCCAAGATGAAAGGCGTCAAGGAGTTCAGATTAATTTACAAACATACCTTTAAAAATGTTTTAATACCGATTTTTACACTTATTATGATTAGAATTGGCTTTACCTTTACAGGAGCAATCTTTGTAGAAACATTATTCTCTTATCCTGGTATTGGGCAATTATTAAAGGAGTCAATCCTATCACGTGATTACCCATTGATGCATGGGCTGTTTTTACTATTTGCGTTCATGATCTTGCTTTGCAATGCGTTGGCTGATGCTCTTTATCCAAAATTAGATCCGCGAGTCAAAGGGGGAGATTATGTTGAAAAGCCTGTATAAGCTCCCCTTAGTATATTTAGCCTTTGTTGCATTACTGGCATTCCTTGGACCCTTATTTTCACCCTATTCTGCCATAGATTATAGCGGTGGGATGTTTGAAACGCCCTCAGCTCATCATTGGCTGGGGACGAATCGATTAGGCCAGGATATAGCCAGCCAATTAGTATATGGTACACGCACGAGTGTCTTAATTGGACTTTGTATTGCTCTGTGTTCCACGGCATTAAGTGTATTGCTGGGACTGGCAGCAGGGTATTTACCAAAAGTCGACAAGTTCATTAATGGATTGGCTAATATCCTATTAGTTCTTCCCAATCTGCTCTTGATTTTATTGGTTGTCGCGTTTACAGGTGCTGGTGTTGTTCAGCTTGTTGTTATTTTAAGCTTATTATCATGGCCAGGCTATATGAGAATTATCCGTTCCTCTGTGTTGACGTTAAAAGAAAGAGAATTTGTAAAAGCATCAGCTTTATTTGGCGGCAGTTCTTTTTATGTGTTGAAATCTCATATTCTGCCACAATTGCAGCCTATCATTAAAACAAAATTCATCATGACGTTTCAATCTGCTGTTCTAACAGAAGCGGGTCTAGCGTTCTTAGGTTTGGGTGATCCGAATGTGATATCGTGGGGCAGCATGTTGAATTCAGCCTTTTCACAGACATCTATTTTCTTAACCGGTCAATGGACTTGGATTGTTTTGCCGCCAGTGGTTATGCTGCTCATCACAACGGTTTCACTTGCTTTTTTATTAGAAGAGAAGCAGAAAAACCCACACAAAGCGAAAAAACATAGAGTACCTTTAGCTACTGTTGAGAAGTCTCAAGATTTATCCTGTCATTTGGAGTCTGTTTCATATGATGAGAAAACAATTGTTGAGAATATCGACTTTACGATTAAAAGAGGAGAGATTGTCAGTTTAATCGGTCCGTCCGGCAGTGGAAAAACAACGATAGCCCGGGCCTGTTACGGCTTATTGCCGGCGCAGAACTGGAAGGGTGATGTTACGTATGACGGCGAGTCGGTTAAGAATGAAGACTTTAAGGAAAAGCATTACTGGAAGACATGTTCATTTATCTATCAGGATGCCAGAGCGGCTTTTAATCCTGTTTTGAAATTAAGAGAACAGTTCCTAGAAACCGGTATAAGCCTTGAACAAGCTGAAAAAAGTCTAGAAGAAGTCGCTTTGAATAAGGACATTTTGAATAAATATCCGCATGAATGTTCTGGAGGCATGTTGAGCCGGGCTTTAATCGCGCTCTCTTTAGTACATAAACCTGCGTTTGTGATAGCGGATGAATGCACAAGTGCATTGGACCCCATATTGAAAAAGGAAATAGTGGAACTCTTGGAGGATCGAGTTCGATCACATGGAATCAGTCTATTATTTATCACGCATGATTTGGATGTGGCCTATGCAATTTCGGATCGGATTTTTAGTTTAGCTGATAAAAAGCTCATGAAGGAAGTGCAATAGATGTTAAGGGTTCATGATGTAAATAAAAGCTACCAGAATCAAACAGTGCTTAAGGAAGTTAATTTTGAGATTTTGTGCAATGAATTCGTGTGTTTAATTGGAGAATCAGGATCCGGTAAATCTACAACCGCTGAAATTATCATGGGAATTCAGTTACCGACAAGCGGAGTGGTTGAAAAGGAACATTGTTGCACGATCCAATACATTTATCAAAACCCTGAACGGTCCTTTAATCCCTATTGGACAATGGGGAAAAGTTTAATGGAGCCGCTTATTCTTAAAAAAGAAAAACCAGAATCAATCAAACAGAAAATAGAAGAATTAATGGGAAAAGCAGATTTACCGATGGATTTATTAGCGAAAAAACCAAGTCAATGTTCCGGAGGGCAAAAACAACGGTTGGCTATAATAAGAGCATTATTAATGAATCCTAAGCTTTTAATAGCCGATGAAATCACCTCGGCACTTGATCCACAATCAGAAAAGCTAATCATTAATCTTTTAAAGAAATTTCAGATGGAATTTCATATGTCTGTTTTATATATTACGCACCGAATTCAGTCGGTCAGTAATATAGCAGATCGAATGATGGTGCTTGAAGAAGGAACAATTGTAGAAAGTGGACCTGCGTCCCAAATACTATACCACTCCAAACACCCATATACGAAAAAACTAGTAGAAGCCTGCTTCTACTTTGAAAATAGGACAAACAAAAAGCTGAGGGGCCTTGGGTAGGAGCGAGGAGCATAAGAGGAGGTGCGCAGGGAGAGCGCCTTTCTCTCCCGCAGCAGCTACCTTATGTCCCGAACACCTAGGCCCCGAAGTTGGATTAAACAAAAAGCTGAGACGACTGCCCAGCTCCGACAAGCATAAGAGGAGGCACGTAGGGAGGCGTTCTTCCCTCCTGCAGTGGCTACACTTATGTCTCGAGGAGTTAGGAGTTGAAGCTAGATTAAACAAAAAGCTGAGACGACTGAACAGGAGTGAAGAGCATAAGACGAATACTCGACGGGAAAGTATTAAGGATCAAAGACTAAGAACGCCACGTCATGTTGCAACGTCTTTGTGACCAACGTCCTGTTGCCCTCCGAAGAGTATTTGCTTATGTCCTGAGTTTCTAGCCGTTGAAGCTAGATTAACTAAAAAGCTGAGACGACTGCCCAGCTCCGACAAGCATAAGAGGAGGCACGTAGGGAGGTGTTCTTCCCTCCTGCAGTGGCTACACTTATGTCTCGAGGAGTTAGGAGTTGAAGCTAGATTTAAACAGGAGGAGAAATCAATGGAAATTAACATCTTGGAGTTATGTCCGAATCATGCGTTTGGTTATAACACCGAATTATCATCCGGACCACATACTAAAATAGCGGAATACGAGTTTGCTAACATTCTATTAGATTCATATGATGTCTTGGTTGTTACGGATTTTGCAGATCAGGAATATTTGTATAAACATAAAGAAAAAATTGAGCAATTCTTAAATGATGGAAAGGTTGTTGTCTTTTGTGGACACTTGTTTAGAAAATGGCTGCCAGGGTGTATGCCAATGATGCCCAAAAAGATCCGCGGGCATCAGGATTACCTCGTAAAGGTACCTGAAAATTCACCTATTTTTAAAGGTGTGAGTGTAGAAGATATGGTTTATACGAAGGGGGTTGCCGGGTTCTTTGCAAGAGGTTATTATTTACCTCCGAAAAATGCGGAAATTTGCCTAACCTTTACAGATGGAAAGGTCATTACGTATATTGATCGTGAAACAACGAACGGGACAGTTATTGTACATGCTGGCCGGAATTTATTTGGATATGAACAACGGAAAAACACAACTAATCGGATTACTTCTCAATTTATCGAGGTTCTAAAGAAAGAAGTAGGAGGAGTTGAAGCATAATGAGAAAAATAGCAGTGATTTACGGTGGACATGCCCCCCATTATAGAACATTTCATGAACCGAAATATGCGCAGTTTATCGATTCTCTTATTTATCAAAGAGAATTAAAAGATACTGATCTAACTGGATTCGATGTACTGATCATTCCCTCCCAATTAAATGGTCAAATACTGCTTGATAATAAAGATAAATTTTATGAGTTTGCCAATCAAGGCGGTATCATTGTAGCAATGGGTCCACAACCATGGGAATGGCTTCCGCAACAAAAATGGGAAGAACGCCCAACAAATTTCTGGTGGTGGCTTGAGGAGAATGCTAGCAGTGGCTTAGTTACTAAAAATGATCATCATGAATTTTTTAATTATATTACGTTGGAGGATTCAACATGGCATCAACATGGAGTATTTTGGCCGCCTGAGAATGCAACGACTCTTATCGCTACAGAAGATGGAGGTTCCGTGCTATACATTGATGAAAAATCAACGAAAGGTACCTGGATTATTACGACACTCGATCCAGACTATCATTATGGCTCCTATTTTATGCCGGCAACCGAACGATTTTTAGATGGTCTTTTTCCTTGGTTATACCGTGGGGAATTTAAAAAAGCGTAATATCATCCTTATTAATAGACCAAATAGGATGATCCACAAATTGGGTCATCCTATTTACGTATTCTATCCAATAAATAAAATCATTCATATCTACAGATAACGATACAAAAATAAAAAACCGTGCTCTTTAAAAAAGGGCGCGGTTTTTTTTCCTTGTTTTCTTTCCTTCTATGACAGTCAGTTTGACATCTGACTTTTTCTTAGGTCTGTTAATCCGTTGTTCTTTAGAAATAACGGTTAATCCGTGTCGATTATGTCTGCTTCTTTTTGTTTTGATCATTTCGTGTTTACGTTTGTTTTTCGCTGTTTTTCGGGCTGCCTTGCTATATGCCTGATACTCTCCGCCCGAGTTAACTTTCCTGAATCGTGTAAAAATAAAATACATTAAACCAACAACAACGACTCCAATGAGGACATTTTTAATAAGTTGGAACGGATCATTTATTAAGCTGGAAATTAGCCCCAAAGCTGCGAAACCAAGAAGGATATAAACAAAAATCATCGATTTCTTATGATTCACAGAAAGCACCTCCTTTAAGAGTATCATTGGCATATTTAGGAAAAAATAAACAATCAGAAAAAGTTTATTTTTCCTTATAATATTCTTTACACTATTTTTTCTTC
>JAZUQD010000296.1:0-4923 GCA_045605505.1 Pradoshia sp. | reverse complement strand
TGGGATGACGAATCTGCCATCTTTTCTAATCAATCGATCATCGAAATAAATTTCGCCGCCTCCATAATCTTTACGCTGGATATTCACTAAATCCCAATGGATGCTGGAGTGGTTTCCATTTGGTGCTTCTTCATAGCTTTGACCCGGTGTGAAGTGGAAGCTGCCATCGATTTTTTCATCAAATAGAATGTCCTGCATTGGTATCGTAATATAGGGATTAACGCCTATTGCAAATTCGCCGATATAACGTGCACCTTCATCACTATTGAAAATTTTGTTAATTCTCTCCGTATCATTAGCTGTGGCGTTAACAATTTTTCCGTTTTCAAATGTTAAGCATACATTTTCATATGTAAAGCCTTGGTACGGAGACGGTGTATTATACGTAATGGTTCCATTTACAGAATCGCGTACAGGGGCGGTATATACTTCTCCATCTGGAATATTGCGTTCACCTGCACATTTAATAGCTGGGATGTCTTTAATGGAAAAATGCAAATCAGTACCTGGACCAATAATGCGTACTTTATCAGTTTGATTCATCAAATCTACCAGGCTGTCCATCGCTTTAGACATTTTAGCGTAATCCAAGTTACATACATTAAAATAAAAATCTTCAAAGCCTTCTGTGCTCATTTTGGCTAGTTGTGCCATCGAATTAGTCGGATAACGAAGGACTACCCATTTAGTTTTCGGTACCCGAATATCTCTATGTACCTGATTTTGAACGGTTTGACCATAAATTTTCATTTTTTCAGCTGGAACATCAGAATGTTCAGAAATATTATCACCTGCACGCAGACCAATGTAAGCATCCATTTTGTTCATAACCTGTGCTTCGAATTCTGCGATTAGGCTATAGTGCTCCTCTGTAGCACCCAATAAAAGCTGTCTTTCTATGGTTTGGTCCTTTGTGGAGACGAAAGGGTATCCACCTGCTTGATATGATTCTTGTACCAGTGCTTTTACTAATTCTGGTTGGATACCGAAATTCTCTATAAGCACTTTTTCTCCCTTTTGCAACTTTACTGAATAGTTAATTAAATTATGAGCTAATTGCTGAATTCTGGGATCCCTCATATAATTCTCCTCTCAAACTTCAACTACAATCTTATTATATTGTATCTTACTTTACTGAAAATATTAAGAAAGAAGGAATATTGTAGGGGAGAATAAATTACTATATAGTTTAAATAAAGCAATAAAGGGTAAAAACTAATTATAATTCAGAGATGGAGTGAAGACGATGGAAATTATCTTATATTTAAGTGTGGCTGTGATTGCCATAGCGTTCCTTGTACTGGTTATTTATCTTTCAAGAACTTTAGAATCCCTTAAAACAACAATGGAGAGCGTTTCCAGTACGCTGACAGGCTTGGAAACCCAAATGCAGGGTATTACAACAGAGACAACGTTGTTGCTACATAAAACCAACGCTCTGGCAGAAGATATTCAGCATAAATCAGAGGAACTTAATACAGTGGTAGATGCTGTGAAAGGTGTGGGAGGTTCAATCCAGCGAGTAAATCAAACTATTGATCAGGTTACAAACCGCGTTCAATTAGCTGCAAGTCAAAATAACGAAAAAATCAATCAGGTAGTGCAATGGGGAAATGTATGCATCGAGCTTGTGAATAAGTGGAAAAAACATAAAGCTGAACAGAAAACAGAAGTATATTCTACATCAGAAGTTCATACAGATGTTACATTGCCAACACAAGAAACCAGATATCAACGTTCTCAATCTTAATCAACCATAAAAAAAGGAGATGTTTAAGAATGAATAATAAAATCGATAACATGAATCAAGATAATGGAATGTCTACAAAAGATTTTGTAGTAGGAGCTATTGTTGGAGGACTTGTGGGAGCAGCTACAGCATTATTTTTAGCACCTAAATCGGGTAAAGAGCTTCGCAGTGATTTAACTGAACAAGGCAATGCATTAATGGAAAAAGGCGCTCCTTTGATGGAAAAAGGAACTGCTTTAAAACAAACGGCAACTGAAAAAGGGATTGCGCTTAAACAAACGGCAACTGAAAAAGGGACAGAATGGATTTCTGTAGCGAAAGAAAAAGGTGCACCAATAACAGAGGCAGTTAGGAAAAAATTTGGTAACACTACAAACGAGGATAGTGACAGCCAATCTTCAGATACAGAAGAAAATCCTACGGATAAAACGGGAGAAAGTAATGTGGTTGTAGATTCTCCAGATGATGTGTATGTGGGAGAAGAAACCGTAGATAGTAAAAATACGGCCAAAGAAGAAACATATGCATCTGAAAAAACTGGATTCAATTCAACAGCCAGTGGGAATACGTCCTCTGGTAAAACACCATCTGACAGTTCAAATAATACTGTAAAAGTTAATGTTGGATCCAATTCAACTAAATTAAACGGCAATAAAGGGAATGCATCAGCCAATTCTAAAAATAACACAAATAAAAAATAACCTTGGTTTCAGAGGATAAACGAAAATGGGGTGAAGAATGATGAAAAAGATTGATAACCAAGAGGAATTTCAGCAACTTTTGGAGAATAATGTTTTTCTGCTTCTGAAACATAGCCTTACCTGTCCCATCAGTGGAGCAGCCTTTGATGAATATTCACATTTTGTTGAAGAACATCCTGCTATTGAAACAGCCTATCTGGCTGTGCAGGAAGCCAAACCCCTATCTGAGTATGTCCGAGATTTGACAGGGATCAAGCATGAATCACCCCAAGCTATTTTGTTTAAAAATAGTGAGGCAGTGTGGAATACTTCTCATGGAAGAATTACAGCTGAAAATCTGGAACAAGCAATTAAAGAGTATATCTAATTAGAAAACCGGTAAGGAGTTTAGTTCCTTACCGGTTTATTTATTGTTGATGGACTTGTATGGAACCAGACAATTTCCAATTGATCTCCGTTACGAATTTCATCGTAAAACGTAACTTCCTGTTTATTGCGCATAAGATGAAAACCACCCGGATTTTCCTTTGGTAATTCTACTTCAATGTATTTAAAAAGATCTTGAAAAATAAAAGAGGATACTTTTTCGCGTTTTATTTGTATGGACTCTCGATTTAAAAGAATATCTGTTTCACTTAAGATCGTATCTCCTCTATATACCGTATAGGATTTATTAGTTAAAGTAAGTGGTTGATTATTAAAAGTTACAGAGATCTGATTTCCCGCATCGGTATGATAGACAGCTATTAAATCTTTGACCGTTACCGGATTTCTGCGGATTAAGGTAAGATGATCACGATTGAATATCCGATGAGTAAACGACACAGCCTTGCCGTTAACATAGACGGAACCTGATAATGAAGGGAAGCTTTCTTGTTGGCCATTGATAAATAGGTGGAACGACATAAGTTCATCCAATATAGAATCCAATCCAGCAAACTTCAATGCCTCTTGTACGGTATCCGGCATTTTAAATAGAATCTGATCCCCATCGTGTACTTCCTCATGGCCAACAGCAGGAAATCCGTTAATGAATAAGGAGCACGGTATATCGTATTCTTGTTCATTTATAAAAATTTTTCTGCTAGGCAGTTCATCAAGTAATTCACTTAAACTAACAGAGGTTTCTGTGCCATCTTTCCCTTTTTCTATCCATAATTGATCTCCCGGAGTTAATGCAGCATCCAATGGACAGTATCCCTTATTTTTTTTAATTAGAGGTGGTTCGCCGTGACTACCTGGTATCGTAATATTTCTGCCGTTAATACTTACGACCTTTGGATCCCCAGGTTTCCCGTAAAGCTTTGTTAGCTGCAGTCCTGCCGCTAGCAAGGCATCTCCTATGGTCAGTTGTTTTAAATCAAATAAACGAACAGGAATACCATTAACCTCAACAGAGACATAATGAATAGGATTTACTTCTGAAGAAATGGCAATTCCAATCGGGGTAACCAACTCAGGTCCCTTTTTAAGTTCAGTCTCCAATTCTAAATGGTTAATAGCGTCTATTCCACGCAGAGCGACTCTATTGGCAGGCAGGTTTAATTTCTCTGCCAGAATAGCGGGTAAACGAGGTGTTAAGCTACCTCCACCAATCAGCATAACAGCTTGAGGAGGCTTGGCATTATTCAAACGTAAAATTTCCTGACTAATGGAATCTGCTAACTTTTCAATGGCAGGATAGATGGCTGTAATCATATCTTCCTTTGGTATCTCCGATTCAAAACCGAGAATATCCTGAATGTTAATCCATTCATTTTCAGTAATGGATCGCTTGACCTCTTCTGCCTTTGGAAAATCAAGTAAATACGTATCGCTAATCTCTTCTGTTATTTCATCTCCTGCGACCGGGACCATTCCGTAAGCGATGATGGTTCGATCATCCGTGATTGCTATATCAGATGTTCCGGCTCCAATGTCAACGAGGCAAACGTTCAGTCTTCTCATAGAAGGAGGTATAAGAACATGAATAGCGGCAATTGGTTCTAGAGTAAGGGCTTCGAGTTCAAGATTAACTCTTTTCAAAGCGGCAAATAAGGATTCAACAACCACCCTGGGGAGGAAAGTAGCAATAATTTCTGCCTCGGCCAAGTCCCCTTTTTGATCAAGTAAATTACCAATCTCTTGTCCATCAAGATAATAGTGAAGGACGGAATAGCCTACACAGTAATAATGAAAATTATTTAGGATATCTTCTTTTTCAGCCACCTTAAATTGGGCTTGTTGTACAGCAGCTAATTCAAGATGGATACGGTCATCGGCAGAAAGAATAGGCTTGCCTGTTATGTTTATAGAAGATCTCCCAATCTCTGTGCGTAAAGCACGTCCTGCCGCTGCTACGCATACTTTAGTAAGAGGGCCGTGCTTTTTCTCTAATGTAAGCTTAATATCGAGTATAACGTTGGAGACAGCGATGACATCATGAATTTGTCCATCCAGCATGGCACGTTCGGTATGTTCTCTTATTAATAC
>JAZUQD010000295.1:0-9006 GCA_045605505.1 Pradoshia sp. | reverse complement strand
CACCATCATTCGTTCTTTTTTGTATGCTCTTCAAGTTTACTGATTCTTTGTTCGAGTTCGTCCATCCCCAATAATTTGGATTGACCCTCGAGAAAAAGGTTACAGATGGACGTTAATAAAAAGCCAGCGCCTAAACCAACGAGACAACCTACACCGGGAGTTCCAATGTATAAACCAATTCCAAGGCCAGTTAACAGGCTTCCCGGAATAAGGTATTCAGTTACTGAATGAATTTTCGTCAACATTTCTCCTTCTTTCTTTAAGAAAGTTTATGTACTGTCATTCATATTATAACCATTTGCCTATCAGGTCGAACGGGGTTAAGCGGTTTGAGGATCTATCGTATAAAACTTTTAAACGCAAACAAGAAGGTGACATCACCTATATGGAAGGGATTATTGTGGTTTCTCAAATAGTATAGTGAAGCATTTACATGTTGATACAGCTAAGGTCGTATATCGTTAGATCACAAAAAGGACCCTTGCTATCCTTGGATGCTATAACAATGCCTTTATAGCCTTTGGAAGTAAGCATTTCCTGAAGCAGGCTGCCTATTTGAAATTCAGTCTCTCTAATAAATGATTTTATATTTGTTCTGTTATCACCCTCAGATAAATTATGAATTTCAGCAAATTGTTTATTGTATATATACGCACTCATCGTTTCGTAAGGTTGTACGAATTCATTCGTAAATGAATCATATAATTTAGCATAGTCATCATCTTCAATATAGAAGAAATTATCAGTGTCAACAGAAAACTCGATTACGTTCGGTCCAAACTTTTCTGCCCAATGTTTGCGTGTAGTCGCATAAATGGCATCTCCATGCTGTTTGCCATGAGTGAAGGAGTTTCCAAGGGTCAGGCCTTTTTCGAGAATCTTCTCATAATTGGTATGAGATGTACCATGAAATACATCAATCACTTTATCACCTCTTTACTTTTACAAGATATCTTTATCTTAAACGATAATAACACACATTTCCATGCAAATATTGGAATTGATGGATTGGTCAGGAGGAGCTATTTTGAATGAAAATCAATTTGTTTGTTCCGATTGTCAAAAAATCTTTACGGAGCAAACTCAGGTAAAAGAATGCACCTGTGGTGGATTGTTACTTATAAAAAAGAGTAAAAAGGTTTTAAAAGAGGATTGGATAGATGCTGAAAATTTAACGATGTGGAAATTCTCCCGCGCCTTATCGGTACATCAAAAATGGAGGGTATGGGAGAAGATTTCATTGGGTGAAGGGAATACGCCATTTGAACAGCTTGATAAGGATAATCAGCATATTTATTTGAAATTAGAAAATACCTTGCCCAGCCAATCCTATATGGATAGATGTTTAGCTTTATTGGTAACCAAATTAAAAGAGCAAGAGATAAAAAAAATCATTTTAACCGATGAAAAGTTCGAGAATCCTTCTATCATTAAATATGCAAAACAAGCCAAAATTCCCACCGAGGTATATAGTTCTGAATCTCCTTTAACTATATCAGTGGAGGCCTATAAGGCTAGTGGAATAAATGATGTTCCAACTGCCCTTGATTATGAAGCTGCCCAGGAGAAACAGCATTTTATCATGTCAGATTATCATCCCTATATGATAGAGGGAGCAAAAACCTATGCTTATGAGATATGGGAGCAGTTCGGGCATCAAGAACCTGATATCGTTGTTTTTCCAATAGAAAGCAGTCTCTTAGCCATAGGTGCCTATTATGGCTTTAAGGATCTTTTAAGCAATCATTTCATGAAAAAAATCCCTAAATTTATTTTGGTAAGTAATCTTTCTCCGTCTTCATCCATAGTCATTCCATCATCTTTATATAATGAAGTGCTCAAAATCATTCAACAAACAGATGGCCATATGCAAAAGATTACGAAAACAGAAATTGTCCAAGCCGGTAAAGCTCTTTTGATGAGAGGTCATTTCACGGATGAACAAAGTGCAGCTGCCTATGCCGGTTGTATGAGATATTATCGGGATCATTCCATTAAAAATGAGTCGATGGTGATTCCCCTTTGTAATTCTAGTGTGAAGAGTAAATCCGAATGGATGGGGTGATAGGAAATTTATGAATAAATCTAAAGTGGGAACCTATATAGCTTCCAAGGTTGATAAGCTAGAGAAATTACAAAACACTTCAGGCTCTTGGACATTTAATTTTGAAGGTTCTTCGTTAACGGATTGTTTTTTGATTTTGATTATACGGACATTGGGAATGAAGGACGAAATACTAATTGATCAATTAGTAGAACGGCTATTGCGTACCCAAAATGAAACTGGTTCGTGGAGTATCTATCCAGATGAAAAGGAGGGTAATTTGTCAGCTACCGCTCAATCTTATGCAGCTTTACTTGTTTCGGGCAAGTTTAAGCGGAGTGACGAGGAGATGAAACGAGCCGAAAAATTTATAGAAACCCAAGGTGGACTTTCGAAAACTCATTTTATGACCAAAATGTTGCTGGCTGTGAATGGAATGTATAAATATCCGAGCATTTTTCATTTTCCGATGAGCTTTTTCTTAGTCCCGCCATATGTTCCTTTAAATATGTATCAATGCAGTAACTATGCGAGAGTCCATCTAACCCCCATGACCATCTGTATCAATAAACGCTTTAGCTATAAACACAAAGGACCAGACCTTAGCTTTTTTGAAGGGCAGAAAGGAGGGTGGTTTAGAGAGGAACGTAATCCAAACATGAATCAATTAATCAATCAGATGAAGTCACTGAATTATGCTCCGTTTTCATGGAAAAAGGCGGGCTACCAAACTGCAGAAAAGCTCATGATTGACAGGATTGAAAAGAATGGGACTTTATACAGTTACAGTTCGGCGACCTGTTATATGATTTATGCACTGCTCGCACTCGGGTATAAGAAAGATTCTCCGATTATTCAAAAAGCAGTTGCAGGGATGAAGGGTTACTTAACTGATACCCCCTCTGGCGTACACGTGCAAAATTCACCTTCCATGGTCTGGGATACGGCTTTACTGAGCTATTCTTTGCAGGAGGCTGGTCTAGGGGAAACGCATCCGGTTATCAAGCGGGCAAATGCGTATTTGCTCAAAAAACAACAACATATTCGGGGAGATTGGGCGATACACGCTCCAAATGTAATGCCAGGAGGATGGGGTTTTTCGGACAGTAATCATTTTATACCTGATCATGATGATACAAGTGCAGCTTTAAGAGCCTTAACAATCCAAAGTAAGATAGATCCACAAACAAATGTAGCATGGAAAAAAGGGTTGTCTTATTTGAAGGCCATGCAAAATAAGGATGGGGGATGGGGCGCTTTTGAAAAAGATGCCTATAATCCTTTGTTTGCCCTTTTGCCAATTGAAAATGCCAAAGATGCCATTATTGATGATTCCACTCCGGATTTAACAGGCAGGGTGTTAGAATTTATGGGTAATTATGTTGGTTTAACTTACGACCATTCTTTTATTAAAAGAGCCGCGGCCTGGTTGCTGAAGGAACAATTGGCGGATGGGAGTTGGTATGGGAAATGGGGGGTCTGTTATATTTATGGAACATGGGCTGCAGTCACAGGTTTATGTGCAATCGGAATTAAGCCTGAACATCCTTCTATCCAAAAAGCGATCCAATGGCTGGAGTCTATTCAACTGAAGGATGGAGGATGGGGAGAATCCTGCAAAGGTGCAGATAAGGAACGTTTTATTTCATTGCCTTTTAGTACACCATCACAAACTTCCTGGGCATTGGACACACTTTTAACCGTAAAAAAGACAACGTCATCCTCGATACAAAAGGGAATTAACTATTTAGTAGATGAACAATCCTACCATCCTCATGCGAACCGCTATCCAACAGGCCTGGGGTTACGAGGAGGATATTATATTATTTATGAAAGTTATAATTATATATTTCCTCTTTTGGCACTTGGGCACTTTGAAAAGAAACGAATGAAAGAAAGCACATAGCACCCCGGGAATAGCCATAATTAATTAACTTTAACTGGTTTTATGTTAAAATAGTGGCAAACGATGAAGAATAGGTGTTGAACCAATGAATAAAAGAATAGGTTTTATTGGCTGCGGGAATATGGGGAGAGCGATGGTTGGTTCTTTGATAAACAGCAATCAAATAAGTGCAAACCAATTAATCGTATCTGTCCGTTCAGAAGAATCAAGAGATGCTATTATGAAAAAGTGGCCGATTAAAACAACTTTGAACAATAGTGAAGTAGCCTTGCATTCTGATATCATCTTTATAGCGGTAAATCCGAACCAATATGAAGAGGTTATTAGAGAAATAAGAGAGTATGTGGATGATCAAAAAATTCTCATTTCGATTGCGGCTGGTGTGAAATCACAACAGATGGATGAATGGATTGGAGCAGAGTCGAAATTTGTTTTATCGATGCCGAATACTCCGGTTTTAGTAAATGCCGGGATGACAGCTATTTGTCCAAATGAACAGATCACAGAGAGTGAATTAGAAGAAATCTGCCAGATTTTTAGTGTTTTTGGTGAATATGAGATCATTAAAGAAGATGATTTTGAAGCATTTATTGCTCTATGCGGTTCATCACCAGCCTATATTTTTGTATTAATCGAAGCAATGGCAGATGCTGCCGTCAAGCTGGGGATAGATCGAAAGAAAGCTTATAGAATGGCTGAACAGACCATTTTGGGTTCAGCTCGTCTCGCTTTGGAAACGGGGATTCATCCGGCAGAACTTAAAGACCAGGTCTGTTCCCCGGGAGGAGCTACGATTGCTGCCATAACTGAACTGGAAGCGCACGGGTTTAGGAATTCAGTAATTAAGGCGATGGAAGTTTGTGCAAATCAATCAAAGAAAATGAATGATGAAGTATACTAAATAACGAATAGGCATCCACGTCCTTATAGGGAGTGGATGCTTATTTTTATGGGAGGTACGTTTTATCGTGCTGCAATTTCAAAGGGCTCATCCTTTTTATATTCCTGATGTAAAAGGGAATGTAGCAGTGGTGTTCTTTACAAAACCCATTTATATTCATAAAATTCTGTAAATAGTTGAATTGTAAGTATATTATCATCCGTTAACATGTTAAAATAATCCTATTCATTAAGGTTTGGGGAGTGAGTACTATGGATGGCACGATATTATCCAACAGTATCTATTCATTAAAAGGAAGCGATTTACGGATCATTTATAGTTTGTTAAGTAATATGAATTTAAGAAAACTGTTATCATTCAATGTAAATAAAATAGTGGCAAGGGAACATAATGTGGATTATGTAAACTTTGTTTTTGACGCCGCAAATGAATTCAATGACATACCGGATGAAACATTACAATTCAGCTTATTCCAAGAAATGAATAAAATACTTTCCTTAAACAGTCTATCTTATGAAGATTCTTATCATATAGAGAAACAGTGCGAAGTCATTGTTGACAAAGTATATCAAATATATATAAACCAGGAAAAACCATTTTTGCAATTTACAAATGAGCAAATCGAGTTTACGAGAATACACCTTATGATTGATTATCAATTGAGACCGTTATTCTATGAAGTAGAGCATTGCTTTCAGAATTTGTCAGTGGATGAACAGGAAGAATTCTTAGATGTTATTTATCAATTCATCCTTCTTCTACCAGAGGATAAAAAATGGATTCTTCAACAAAATTTGCCGAAAAAAGTTGTACAGATTAAAGACCTAAAGGATATTGAACTATCCACTTTGCTTATTCAGTTATCTGATAGCCATCTTCCTTCCCTTTTTCATATGTTAACAAAGTTAATGCTCAAATATGCTGATAAGCTCTCCATAACGATTCCCTTACTCCATCACGACGATATTTCCTCTGCGATAAAATTTGTAACATCACCCTATTTTATTACGCCCTATGTGTTAGGAGGCAGAGCCCTTCAAATAAATTATCATCACCAGGCCATTAAAAAAAGGCTATTGCCTTTTATCCTTATGCAAATTACTTTGCCGTATCTTAGCAATGAACTTTCCTCCTTATCCAGTCCTGTTTTATTTCAGAATGAGTGGAAAAGAAGGGTAGAGGAGTATCGTCGAATTGATTATCAATCCACAGTTATTGAAATGAAACATATTGAAATCAGTGAACTTCATCATAAATGTCGACAAAGATTGATTGATTATGAAAACCAAAAAACCCAAATAGATGAACGGTTGCAAATCGAGATACACAAACTTAAATCAACACTTCTTTTTATGGATTTAAATGAGTTGACCATTAACGAGAGCTTTGAAAAACATCGTGATGAATATTTCCGTATCAAAAATAAAATAAAACAACTGAGATTGTCTAAAAGGGAAGACATACTGGAAACTAGCTTAATGAAGCAAGTTTCCAATAAATTGCTTAATATGTCAGTGACTCTTGATCAATTTGGCAAGGAGAAAAAAGTGGATGAGCTTCTAGAAAGGTTGGTTCTGGATATTATAGGTTCGGATAGTCATTTTAAACAGGAAGAAAGGGTTGTGATTAAACAAATCCAGAATGAATTAAAGGATATGAACCATATGATTGAAACGGAGAATCTGATTAAGACCGAATATGAGAAAGAGCTTATTAAACTGAATCAAAAATTAAGGGAATGCAGTGAAAAGCTGAAAAAATTAGAAAATGACAACTATCGAATTAAAGAGGCAGTGCAATCGTAATTTAGGTGTATTAAAGTCCGTTTGCTCCCAACGGACTTTAATTACCTTTATCGCATAAATAGATGCATAAAAATAGGACCTAGAACAGAACCGAATATTGCACTTAACGTCATGGAAACAGAACTCATAGAAAAGGTTAATTCCCCGAATTCGAATGCTTTTGATGTTCCAATCGCATGGGATGCGCTGCCCATAGCGATACCTTTACTGACGGGGTTTTTGATTTTAAAAAGCTTTAAGATGAGCGGTCCTAAAATGGCACCGGTCAAGCCTGCAATCATCACAAAAACAGCTGTCAAGGCAGGTATTCCCCCTAATTCTTCAGAAATTTGTACAGCAACCGGGGTTGTTAAGGATTTAGGCAGGATGGATACAGCCAGTTCATCGGTGACGCCGGCCAGCTTTCCAAATAAAAATCCGCTGAACATTCCTGCAGTTGCACCAAAGAAGACTCCTCCAAGAATGACATAAATGTGGTTCATTAAAACCTTCCGTTGTTTATAGAGCGGAAAAGCAAGGGCTACGACCGCAGGACCCAGCAATTGATTAATCCAATCCCCGCCAATCATGTAGGTATCATAAGAAATATCAAAAAAAGACAGAATACTGACCATTACGATTGTGGTTGTTAAAATAGGCAATAGAAATGGATTGGAAAATCGGTTGTAAAGTTTATTCAATAAAAGAAAGATGAGTACAGTTATAACAATAAAAAAGAAGGCAATCAATACTTTTCCCATTCACTTTGATCCTTTCTTTTAAGAGCTGACGTTTCAAGTATCTGGCTTGTTCCACCAGCAATCAGCATGGTGAAAATCGTACTGAGAAATACGATTGACATGATGGTGAGGCCTTTCATGGAAAACAGAGCAGGGTACTTCATAATGCCTATACAGACAGGAACGAATAACAAAGGTAAAAAAGCAATTAAAAAGCCAGCCCCTCGATTGATGTATTCTACTCGGATTACTTTAAATTTCAAACAAACTAAGAGTACTATCAAACCGATGATACTCGCAGGAATGGGAATCTTAAACAACTCTTGTACAAACACACCAAAATAATAGAAAAGAAAAAGAATAAGGACTTGTGAGCAAATGACTAAAAATTTCACGATAATGATCGGTCACTTCTAGTAAGTAACCTTCACCTCCAAAAATACATGATAACTTGATATTACGCCTCCATTCTGACAAGTCAAATGATTAGCACTTTTTGGGAAAACTGCAGATTTTATAAGAGTTATCAGGCTTTCTCTAATGAACATAAGCTTTTGACTTATTAGGTAAAAACTAAAGTAAGACGCCTTAAAATAGAGTTTGTTAGAAAGAAGGGCTCCATTGTATTTCCCTAAAACTGAAGATGTTGAATTCGTATTTAGATTTGAATCATAGGGAATTTAATTGCACTGGAATGATATTTTGTATGAAAATATTTTTTTGAAATGCAGGAAGAAATAAAAGTTGGTTGATTTTACCTGCAAATAATTTATAAAAAGGGCTTTCATTATTCATCTGCGCATGCTAGTATACTAGTGTAAATGAACGAAACACAGTTTGAACCAAGATAGTAGTTTCAAACATTTATTTTACTCTTGTTTGTGAAATAATGAGCAATAGTAATTCTTCATTCATTTTTACACGAAATGTAAGATCGGTTTTAGTATTACTTTACTTCAATTATTTATTTTGCTTATTATTGTGAAATGATGAGCAAAGGAAAAATAAATAAAATTTGTGAGTAAGTATATACTACCGATTAGAGAAGCCTTTACTTGTTTTCAAAAGATTGATGGAAGTAACGAGTGTAAGTGTTTGAACCTGCTTGGCGGTATTTATTCGTCATTTATAAACATATTGTATTTGGAGGTATTTAAATGAGTGCAGAAGCTTTGAAAAAACAAGGCTCACCAAAAGAAAATCCTACTCCTAATGTTCGTCCTTTCGGTATGAGGGACAAAATTGGTTACCTATTAGGTGACTTTGGAAACGATTTCTTTTTCTTATTGGTAAGTGCATACTTAATGGTATTCTATACCGATATTTTTGGCATCAATGCAGCGACAGTTGGTGCGCTCTTCATGGCTGCTCGTTTATGGGACGCAGTAGCAGACGTAACTTGGGGACGTTTTATTGACACTAGAAAACCAACTAAAAATGGTAAATTTAGACCATGGGTTTTAAGAATGTCTTTCCCATTAGTTTTCTCTGGGGTTTTAATGTTCGTTACGATTCCTGGTATGGGCGATGGCTTCTATCTGGCATGGGCGTTCGTAACATATATCGTATGGGGTACATTGTATAGTACAGTTAATATTCCTTACGGATCTATGGCTTCTGTTATGACAGAT
>JAZUQD010000294.1:0-5301 GCA_045605505.1 Pradoshia sp. | reverse complement strand
GGACTGGAATAAGCCAGTTGACGAGGTGGAGGTTATCGATTTTTCGGCGGATGCCTTCCGGTTGCATGCACAACTGACCCTCTTTTTACTAAATCAGTTTGGTGACAAATTGGACAGAATAAAAAGAGATGCATATATATCGATTAAATTATTTAGAGATAAGGGGGCAAGAGTGCCCCCGGGCATTCTTGTTCCCTTCATCTTTCTATAGGAGGATAAACAAGTATGTGTGGAATCGTAGGTTATATTGGAAATCAAGATGCTAAAGAAATTTTGCTAAAAGGCTTGGAAAAGCTTGAATATAGAGGATATGATTCAGCTGGTATTGCTGTCATGAATGAGAACGGTGTACATGTGTTCAAAGAAAAAGGAAGAATAGCTGATTTACGTGAAAGCGTGGATATGACAGTACAATCTTCCAAAGGAATTGGGCACACTCGCTGGGCAACTCATGGTGTACCAAGCATAAGAAATGCTCACCCTCACCAAAGTTCGAATGCACGTTTTACGATTGTTCATAACGGTGTAATTGAGAACTATGAGTTATTAAAGAGGGAGTACCTTCAAGATACAGATTTAGTGAGTGATACGGATACAGAGGTAATCGTTCAGCTCATCAGCAAATTTGTTGAAGAAGGACTTAATGTAGAGGCGGCTTTTGCTAAAACTTTGGGACTGTTGCATGGTTCTTATGCAATTGGTTTGCTGGATGCACAAGATGATGAAATCATTTATGTAGCTAAAAATAAAAGCCCGTTATTAGTGGGTGTAGGTGCTGGATTCAATGTAATTGCAAGTGATGCGATGGCTATGCTGCAAGTAACTGACCAATTTGTTGAACTAATGGATAAAGAAATTGTTCTTGTTACAAAGGATAAAATCACCATTAAACAATTGGATGGTACAGTGGTTACTCGTGAACCTTACACAGCACAGCTGGACGCTAGCGACATTGAAAAAGGAACTTATCCACACTATATGCTAAAAGAAATTGATGAGCAGCCTTTAGTGACTCGTAAAATCATTCAAGCTTATCAGAATGAAGCGGGAGAGCTGGAAATAGACGGAGCGATTATTGAAGCAATTAATGAAGCAGATCGTCTGTATATTGTTGCTTGTGGAACAAGCTATCATGCCGGCTTAGTTGGAAAACAAATGTTTGAAAAAATGGCTAAAGTACCGGTAGAAGTACATGTAGCTTCCGAATTCAGCTACAATATGCCACTACTATCAGAAAAACCATTATTCATTTTCATTTCCCAAAGTGGTGAAACAGCAGATAGCCGTGCCGTACTTGTACAAGTGAAAGAAATGGGCTATAAAGCCTTAACGATCACTAATGTACCTGGATCTACATTATCCCGTGAAGCTGACTTTACGTTGTTGTTACATGCCGGTCCTGAAATTGCTGTTGCATCTACTAAAGCATACACAGCACAAATGGCTGTATTAACAATCCTGGCAGCTGTTGTAGCAAAAGCAAAAAATCAATTAGCAGATTTTGATGTAGTAAAAGAATTGGGTATCATTGCGAACGCAATGGAAGCTTTATGTGATGACAAAGATAAATTCGAAATGATTGCTCGCGAATATCTTTCTGTTACACGTAATTGTTTCTTTATCGGACGTTCTGTCGATTATTTCGTTGGCCTTGAGGGTGCGTTAAAGTTAAAAGAAATTTCCTATATTCAAGCGGAAGGCTTTGCCGGCGGTGAACTTAAACACGGTACAATTGCCTTGATTGAAGAAGGAACTCCTGTTATTGCTTTAGCAACACAGGAAGCTGTAAACTTAAGCATCCGCGGTAACGTAAAAGAAGTGGTAGCACGTGGTGCTAATCCTTGCATCATTTCCATGAAAGGACTTGAACAAGAAGGAGATGCATACGTACTTCCAGAAGTGAACCCAATGTTAACACCTCTTATCTCTGTAATACCTTTACAACTTATTGCTTACTATGCATCCCTTCACCGTGGCTGTGATGTGGATAAACCTCGTAATCTAGCAAAATCGGTTACGGTTGAGTAAGAATATCTTTAACATAACCTCTTGCGGATATTGAGTCCGCAAGAGGTTTTTTTTTACTTGATAAAAATAGGTAGAACACCTGTAGAATACCAATCTGAATAAACATTTACTTATATACATTCTTGAAGATCCTTCCTATCCATATAAATTCACCAACCTTCTCGTTTTGAATTTTTTTAAATTCTACCCGCAACATATAGAAACTCTAGTTTGTTTAGATAAAAAAGAAAGTTTATAGAAAGCGCATTCATTTACATGCTATACTTGTATTAATAGTACATAACCAAAGAAATCGATAATATATATGAACTTTGTCTTTAATACTAAAAATACAGGTGTGTGAAGGTATGGAAATGAAAGTTTCAGATATACCAAGGGAAAAGAAACCTTTGTATATTACAGTATATGACAAGCTTTTTAAGCGAATAATGGATGGTACGTTCCCATCAGAAAGTAAATTACCGACTGAACCTGAATTAGCCAGAATGCTGGGTGTAAGCAGAATGACATTGAGACAGGCGTTAGCCCTGTTGCAGAATGATGGATTAGTTAGCTGCGTTCATGGAAAAGGAAACTTCATTACAAAGACTTCAACTATAAAAAATAGTGAAGGATTAGAGAAAATAGGAAACCCTATATATAAATGTCATACCGAAGCAATCGATGATGTAGAATTGTATTTTAGATTAGAGTTAGAAAGTGAGTATACTCAACAAGTATTAAAAAGAAAAGCAGCAGCAGTAGTTGTTTTTGATCGCTGGTATAAACGTAAAGGAGAGGTAGTAGCTTATTCTTTTACATGTATGGCCATCGATATGGTTTCGGAATTGAATATGGATTTGAAAAATAAACAGCAGGTATTAGAAATGGTTGAAAGAAAAGTATATAGTTTGGCCAATTCAGCAACGGTTGAAATTAAGCAATCAAATTTCTGGAACATCCCCTCATCTAAATACACATTAATGGGTGGAGAGCAATGCAACCTATTAGTAGAAAGTATTTATATCAATGAACAGTATCCCATAGTTTATAACAAATACTATATTCCAAAAGAATTCAGCTCAATAAAAATAAATGTGACGAAATAAGATATCAGTAATAAACGAAAAGGATGAATCGATTTCAAAGATTCATCCTTTTTGTATGTTTCATGGTTTTGTTAGTACGTATGATTCGTAATAGATCAGCTATCTCTCCATAGAGAAAATGATTATTCATACTTATAACTTCTTGCTTTAAAGTGGATCGATCTGAGTAAACTTTATACACCTCTCTAGACAACTATATAAAGTTGTTTGAAAAATAAGCAATTTATTACTCTTCACTCATTGACAGAGACTTAATTAACGTGCTATGTTAAAAATATCCTGCAATACAACTTTTTGGACAACTATATAAGTGTTGTTTGTTGGAAGGTTCTTTTAGTACAAGTAAGCGATTGCAGGGGTCGTATGGATTTTTATTTAGGAGTGAATGAGGGTGAGTAGACAAATACATCAAGAAACATCGGATATTAAACCAAATGGAGTATAAATCACAGAAATAATGCTTTTACCTGGAGTTCTTTACGAGCATTAATATAAGCAATCTATTACTTTATCTTTACTCGTGAAATGATTCACTAATGTATTTAATGGTTGCGATACGTGAAGGAATGAAATATAGCAATCTAGAGAGCATCAACAATTTAATGAAAGAAAGTGAACTGACAAATGGTAACAATCAATGAAACATCGCCGGAGGCCAATTACAATCGTGTTAAAAAGGCTGTACCTGCTATTCTATTCTTCTTTGTTTTTGCGTTAATTATTGATAATTCTTTTAAATTAATTTCCGTTGAGATTGCAAATGATCTCGGAATTTCAGCATCAACTGTCAGTTGGCAAGCTACGCTTGCAGGACTGGTTATTGGAATAGGAGCGGTCGTATACGCATCTTTAGCCGATTCTATCAATATAAGGACACTAATCATTGCAGGGATCATCCTAACTTGCGTCGGTTCAGTATTAGGTTTTGTTTTTCAAGACTCATTTATGATGATTTTAATTTCAAGAGTAATTCAAGCATCTGGTTTAGCAGCTGCTGAAACATTATATGTTATCTTCGTCATGAAGCATTTGCATAAAAAAGATCAGAAGCTATTTTTAGGATTAAGTACAAGTAGCTATTCATTGTCCCTTGTTATTGGTTCAGTAACGGGTGGTTATATATCTACCTATCTTGATTGGACTATTTTATTTATCGTTCCGTTGTTATCCCTTTTGATTCTTCCTTTTATTATGAAATATTTGCCGAAAGAAGAATCAAAAAAGAGTTCGATAGATGTTATTGGATTAATCCTGATTGCAGCTATTGCCACAAGCATCATGCTGTACATGTCTAACTTTAATTGGATCTTTATTGTTCTCTTTATCATTGCGATAGGGTTGTTCATAGCGTATATCCAAAGAAGTTCAAAAGCTTTAATAAGTATTTCGTTTTTCAAGAATAAACAATTCGTAAATACGCTTGGAATTGCCTTTATTGTTTATTCCATTCAATTAGGCTATATCTTTATGTTTCCATTCCTAATTCAAGATTTATATGGATATGAACTGGATAAGGTATCTCTATTGTTAATTCCCGGCTATATAATTGCTGTCATAGTTGGTGCTCTTTCTGGGAAAATTAGTACATTTTTATCAAGCAAAATGACTATTTCAATAGCTATCCTTTGCATTGCACTTAGTCTAGTCCTACCAGGCTTATTTGTGGAAAGTTCCGTAATCATTTTCGTTATTTCCATGATTTTATTCTCTGGATCATTTGCCTTGATGTATGCTCCATTACTTGATACATGTATTGGTACCATTGCAACTGAAAAAACAGGAACAGCAATTGGTTTTTATAATCTGATTATAAACGTTTCTGCATCGATTGGTGTCAGTTATACTGCAACCATGATGGATTCACTATCGTACACTACTATCTTATTCGTACTGGCTATTCTCTCTTTATTTGCCTTTGCAGCGTACTGGCTGTTTGTAGAGCGATTGAATAAAACAGTATATGTAGCTCAATTAGAGAAATAGAATAAGTAGTTACTATAGTTAGATGGAAGAAGAGTTAAGTGGAAGATAAAGTACCTAGGCTTCGTTAACAGTTGCTATCTAATAAGTAAATGAAGTCAGTCTGAAACTGTACTCCCAGTCATTTAAAAAAATAGTTAGGTTACAACAAAAAGATGATCTCTGTATTATACAGGATCATCTTTTTCGTATTTCCTAGATATCT
>JAZUQD010000293.1:0-2316 GCA_045605505.1 Pradoshia sp. | reverse complement strand
GCCTGCTAAAGCGAAAACCATTGAAAAATATTTAGGAAAAAAATATAAAGTTAAAGCATCCATGGGCCATGTTCGTGATTTACCGAAGAGCCAGATGGGTGTAGATTTTGAACATAATTATCAATTGAAATATATCACCATTCGCGGTAAAGGTGATGTACTTAAAGATTTAAAGACTGCCGCAAAAAAAGCTAAAAAAGTTTATCTCGCAGCTGACCCCGACAGAGAAGGGGAAGCAATTGCGTGGCATTTAGCTCACAGTCTCGGAGTAGATGTTAGTTCTGACTGCCGTGTCGTATTCAATGAAATAACGAAAGATGCGATTAAAGAATCATTCAAACATCCAAGACCTATTAAGATGAATTTGGTGGATGCACAGCAAGCAAGAAGAGTGTTAGACCGTATTGTGGGATACAGTATAAGCCCAATTCTTTGGAAAAAAATAAAGAAAGGCTTAAGTGCCGGGCGTGTTCAATCGGTTGCAGTACGTCTTATTATTGATCGTGAAAAAGAAATTGATGCCTTTACACCGGAAGAATACTGGTCCATCAACGGATCTTTTCTGAAAGGCAAGAAGGATTTTGAAGCTAACTTCCACTCAGTAAATGGCAAGAAAATTCCATTGCAATCTGAAGAGGATGTAAAGAATGTACTTTCGCAAGTAAATGGAAACGAATACTTAGTGCAATCGGTAACGAAGAAAGAACGAAAAAGGAATCCTGCTCCTCCGTTTACAACTTCGTCCCTTCAACAGGAAGCAGCTCGTAAACTAAATTTCAGAGCAAAGAAAACCATGATGATTGCTCAGCAATTGTACGAAGGTATTGAGATTGGCAAAGAAGGAACTGTCGGTTTAATCACTTATATGAGAACAGACTCAACAAGGATTTCCGAGACTGCTCAAAATGAGGCGAGAGAATGGATTACATCTCAGTTCGGTGAAGATTATCTTCCTAAGAGCCAACGGAAAGATAAGCAGACATCTGGAACACAGGATGCCCATGAAGCAGTACGGCCAACCAGTGTAGTCAGGGAACCTTCTGTGATGAAGCAATATCTATCTAAAGACCAATTCCGATTATATAAACTAATTTGGGAACGGTTTGTAGCCAGTCAGATGGCACATGCAATTATGGACACAATGGCCGTCGATTTGAAGAACGGTGATATCGTCTTTAGAGCAAATGGATCCAAAGTAAAATTTGCCGGGTTTATGAAAGTATATATTGAAGGCAATGATGATAATAATGAAGAAAAAGAGAATTTACTGCCTGATCTGAAAGAAGGGGATGTTGTATATTCGAAGGACATCCAATCAAATCAGCATTTTACTCAGCCGCCTCCGCGTTATACAGAAGCAAGGCTGGTTAAAACACTCGAGGAATTAGGAATTGGTAGGCCGTCAACTTATGCCCCAACACTCGACACAATTCAAAAAAGAGGCTATGTCGCTTTAGATAATAAACGTTTTATTCCAACAGAGCTTGGCGAGATTATTATAGAAGTCATGAGTGAATTTTTCCCTGACATCCTGGATGTAGAATTCACTGCTAAAATGGAAAACGAACTGGATAGTGTAGAAGATGGTGAAGTTGAATGGGTTAATATAATTGATCATTTCTATAAAGAATTCGAGAAGGACTTAGCCAAGGCTGAAGAAGAAATGAAAGAAATCGAAATCAAGGATGAGCCTACTGGTGAATCATGTGAAGAATGTGGATCTCCAATGGTGTTCAAAATGGGAAGATACGGAAAATTTGCAGCGTGCAGTAATTTCCCTGATTGCCGGAATACAAAGCCAATTGTCAAAGATATAGGCGTAAAATGTCCGAAATGTCAAGAAGGCAATATTGTCGAACGAAAAAGTAAAAAACGTCGCATCTTTTATGGCTGTGATCGATACCCAGCATGTGATTTCGTTTCATGGGATAAGCCTTTACAAAGGCCTTGCCCTAATTGTCAGGGGCCTCTAGTTGAGAAAAAACTTAAAAAAGGCGTTCAAGTTCAATGTATTGAATGCGAATATAAGGAAGAGCCACAAAGTTAAAGAGGGAAGAGCTAAAAGGCTCTTCCTTCTTAACTCTTTTACGTAACCTTTCAGGGTTTTCTGAAACTTTTTCTTAAACAAAACGTATAACAAATAAAGATTTTCAATCTATTACATGATTTGATAATTTAAGGAATAAACATTGTTGGAGGTATACATAAATGAAAAAAGTAATAGTAGTTGGTGCCGGATTAGCCGGTAGTGAAGCGGCCTGGCAATTGGCTGAGAGAGGGATCAAGGTTGATTTATACGAAATGAGACCTGTAAAA
>JAZUQD010000292.1:0-2011 GCA_045605505.1 Pradoshia sp. | reverse complement strand
CACAATGGTCGGGATACTCGAAGTGACAAGAAAATAGGGACAATTCGTAAGGAAGCGGAACATCCTCATAAAAAGAAATAAAGTCACATTTATAAACTATAGCAAGGAAATAGGTTAATATTGATTTCATATGAGTCTATTTATGAACAGAAGGAGAGTATGATGGCCCAAATTACACTGAAATCCAAAGCTACCTTAATTAAAAATGTTCAAGTCGAGGTAGAAGCAAGAGGGCATAAAGTTACGATTGATGAACCAGAAAGAGCGGGAGGGACAGATCTTGGAATAAATCCATTGGAGCTGCTGCTTTCTTCTCTGGGTGCGTGTCAAACGATTATGGCCCAAAGTTATGCGAATAAAATGGGTGTTCAATATGATCAATTAGAGATTGAGCTTGAAGGGGATCTAGATACCAGTGGTTACAAAGGAAAACCTGGGGCAAAGGTTGGCTTAGAAGAGATTCGTTATACAGTTCATATGATGTCTAATGAGCCTCAAGAAAAAATTGACGAATTTATCCGCTATATAGAAGCACATTGCCCAGCTTTGGATTCATTAATCCATCCAACTCGCGTAGTATCAAAAGGGGTCAAGGTTTCACAAACTAAATAATCTTTAAACCGTCACTTTTTTAGGTGGCGGTTTAAAATATTTATACATAAAAAAACCCGGCTTTTGTAAAAGCCAGGTCATCATTCGTACCATTTTATCTTTTTGCCAGTTCCACATCTCTTAATTGGACATGACGAATTTTTCCTGATGTCGTTTTTGGCAGCTCATCAGTGAACTCAATACTCCGGGGATATTTATACGGAGCGGTTAATTTTTTCACAAAGCTCTGCAGCTCAGCAATAAGCTCATTTTCCGGATGTTGCTTATATGAATCTGTTAAAACGATAAAGGCCTTAACGATATTCCCTCTTATAGCATCAGGACTAGCTACGACCGCACATTCCTTAACGGCTGGATGTTTGATTAACGCATCTTCAACCTCGAACGGCCCAATCGTATACCCGGAACTGATAATGATATCGTCACTCCGTCCTTCAAACCAAAAGAACCCTTCGTCATCTTTCTTGGCACGGTCACCTGTAATGTAGAATTCTCCTCTTTTTTGAGCTAGCGTTCGTTCAGGATCTTTATAATATTCCTTGAAAAGGGCAGGTGTACTTAGATGCACTCCAATATCGCCAATTTCGCCTGGTTGGCACGGCTGGCCGTCTTCATCTACAACTTCCACGATATTACCTGGTGTCGCTTTACCCATTGAGCCAGGTTTATTTGGAGTATCTTTTAATTGGCCAATTAATAATGTACTCTCTGTTTGACCGTAACCGTTGCGTATCGTCACGTTAAATTGGTTATAGAAGGTATTAATCACTTCTGTATTTAAGGCTTCACCTGCAGAAATTGCGCTATGTAGTTCAGGCAATTTGTAAGATTGAAGTTTATCGCTTTTAACGATTAAGCGGTATTCAGTCGGCGTACTGCAGAAAACATTTATCTTATACTTATCAAGCAATTCTAAAAAGGTATCTGGATTGAATCTACCGTTATAAGCAAATCCTGTTGCGCCTGTTCCAAGTACAGATAGGAAGGGGCTCCAAACCCATTTTTGCCATCCTGGAGCGGCTGTTGCCCATACAAGATCACCTTCACGGATCGCCATCCAATTTTCTGCTGCTGTTTTTAAATGGGCAAAGCCCCAAGCATGAGTATGGACAACCGCTTTAGGATTGCCTGTTGTACCGGAAGTATAGGATAACAGTGCAATATGTTCCCTGGTTGTGTTGGCAGCTTCAAAATGAGTAGAGGCTGTTTTTACTTGATCATCTAAAGAAACCCAACGATCTTTATGGCCACCAACGCTGAATTTAATTAATTGATCAGAACCATTCACAGCATCAATTTCTGATGTGAATTTTTCATAACAAACAACGGCCCGAGCTTCAGCATGTTCAATTCTAAATCCTAAATCTTTTGCACGGAGCATTTCTGAGCATGGAATAAT
>JAZUQD010000291.1:0-2601 GCA_045605505.1 Pradoshia sp. | reverse complement strand
CCGAGATAATCTGCCTGATCAGGAGTTAGATTCCGCCATTCTAGCGGATATCAACGAGTTCAGAAAGGTTATTTATTTTCGGAAGGTCAAGGGCTACTATCTTACTCATGAGGGAAGAGTGCGTTTAAAGATTTCGGTCTGCCTTGAAAAACTGCATTTGTTGTTAAACCGCAAAACTGCAAGTGACTACCCAGAGGATGTCTTGGATGCTCTGAATTTTGAATTGAGACAGATGAGGGATTACGTCAATAAAGGGTCAAGCTTATCTGATGATTCATTGAATGGTCTAAATAAAGCGCTTAACAAATATGAATCCGCATACATAGCCGAAATCATTAGTACGTTGAAATTATTGCGTGAATTATTGAGGTACCTTCATACCAGTGAATCATTTGAACTGAACAAGGTTGAGAGTGTGGTAGAGATTCCTAGAGGCTACCGGAATACCTATCAATTTTTAAAGGACATTAATCGACATTCAGCTCGTTTCACATATGCACTGCGATTGGGTATCACTATTGCAGCTGTTGCTTTAATCGTTGATTATTTTAACATCAATGAAGGACGCTGGATTTTATTTACTATATTTTCTGTGACGCAACCTTATTATGAGACAGCTAAATATCGCTTCAAGGAACGCGTAATCGGCACTTTAATGGGAGCAGCTATCTTTGTACTATTATTTAGTATTTTTCATGAAACGACTATACGCTCCTTCCTGGTCTTGCTGGTTGGGTATTTGAATGGCTATGCGGTGAAGTATAGAAATGTCGTATTGACTGTCACGATATCTGCTCTTGGAACAGCTGCTCTCACGGGCGATCCGACGCTCCTGTCACTGAGAAGAGTTATGCTTGTACTGATAGGGATAGGTATTGGTATGCTTGCAAATCGTTTATTACTTCCACATACGCTGGAAAAGGGTACAAGAGATTTGATGAAAAGCTACAAACAAGTATCCAAGGAATTGCAGCGTGAAGTCTCCGCTTATTTAAACCAAAGAAATAATGCACATACAATCAATCATTTATTTGCTGTTTCCGCTTTAATGGAGGAAAGAATATTTTTAAATAATCAAATGCTGCAGCTTGAAGAAATGGAAAACTTTCTATCATCTCAGCGCCGTTTGAATCATGCCATTTATGATGTGTTCTTGCGGATGCAAAGGGAGGATGTAGATGTCCATCTGATGAGAGAAATATTCGTAAAGCTCGATTCGATTCTGGCTTTAGAAGGCGATTGTGTAAATGAGCAGGCTGGTCAATTATATGACAGACTTCAGCTTTCCAATTCCCTGGAAGAATACGTGTTGTTAAAGGACGCACTGCGAATATTTAAAGGATTTAGAAAGCAGGCTTGTTTCAAATAAAGCTTCTATATTAAATGTTAAGGTGCTAAAAAAATGGACATATGAAAGGGTATACATGCTCAACTTTTCTTGTTTAAATTGCTGAGGAACAAGAAGAAGCATGAGATGTATGCTCTTAAATGGTAGAGAAAAAGCTCTACTCTAACTAATGAAAAATAATTGAAAGATAAGCTTCACATAATTCATTTTATGAGGTGGGAGAGATGGACAAACAATGGTGGAAAGAAAGTGTCGTGTACCAGGTTTATTGGAGAAGCTTTTATGATACTGATGGGGATGGGTATGGAGACTTAAGAGGGGTAACGAGGAAGCTGGATTATATAAAAGAATTGGGTGCAGATGTAATCTGGCTCAATCCATTTTATCTTTCTCCTGATAAAGATAATGGATATGATATTTCCGACTATTATTCTATTATGCCGAAAGCGGGCAGTATGGACGATTTTGAGGAATTAATGAAGGAAGCTCATAAACGAGACTTGAAAATTATTATGGATTTAGTCGTAAACCATACTTCAAATGAGCATAGCTGGTTTAAAGAATCCAGTTCCAGTAAAGATAATCCAAAAAGAGATTGGTATATTTGGAGAGACGGAGACCAGGATAATCCTCCAAATAATTGGCGTTCTTACTTTTCCCCTTCTGCATGGGAATATAATCAACGGACTGATCAGTATTATTTTCATTCATTCGCAGCTGAACAGCCCGATTTGAATTGGGAGAATAAAGAAGTCCGTAAAGAAATATACCGCATCCTGCATTTTTGGTTAAAGAAAGGGATTAGTGGATTTAGGTTGGATGCAATTGCCCTGCTTGCGAAGCCGGAGGATTTTCCAGATGCAGACGACCCATATGATATTCGTTATTTGGCTAATCATCCTAAAGTTCATGATTATTTGCAGGAGATGAATGAACAGGTATTCCGTCATTATGATGTGTTAACCGTAGGAGAGGTAGCCTTTGTATCACCAGAGCAAGGACTATTATATGTAGATAAAAACCGCCATGAACTGAATAGCTTGTTTCATTTTGAAGTTTGTGATGAAATGCCAACCTGGGACTTAACGAAGTTTAAAGAGATTCAGGCCAGATGGTATGAAGGGTTGCAAGGGAAAGGCTGGAACTCACAATTTATTAATAATCATGATCATACACGAGTGGTAACCAGATACGGTAATGATAAAGAGTATCGTGTTCAATCAGCCAAACTATTTGCTGCGATGCTGCATTCT
>JAZUQD010000290.1:0-12737 GCA_045605505.1 Pradoshia sp. | reverse complement strand
GGGATTTTTTATGGAACATAAATCTAAACAAACATTTCGTCATACATATATTCCTTTAACATCATCTACAAGCGGAATGGGCATTGAAGTGAAAGAAGATATTTGTGTCCTGAATACACAAATCGTTAATGTCACATTCGTAGGGCTGCCTGCTCAAGACAATTTTGTTTTGATTGATGCCGGTATGCCCAAAGCAGATGATGAGATTATTGAAGCAGTAAACAAGCGATTTGGTAAAGGAAGCAAGCCAAAAGCGATTATTTTAACGCATGGCCATTTCGACCATGTTGGCGCACTTGAAGAATTATTGGATAAGTGGGATGTGCCTGTTTATGCCCATGAATTGGAACTCCCTTACTTAACTGGGCAAAAGAATTATCCTGAGCCTGACTATAAGGCGGATGGTGGGCTTGTTCCTGATATTGCCCGTTTCTTTCCTAATCATGGCATTGATATCGGCGATAAGGTACAGCCCCTTCCAGCTGATGGAAGCGTTCCTGAAATGCCTGGCTGGAGATGGATTCATACACCAGGACATTCACCTGGGCATATTTCACTATATCGTGAAGAAGACGGCTTTCTGATTGCTGGCGATGCTTTTGTTGGCGTTAAACAAGAATCGCTTTATAAAGTCCTTACCCAAAAACAAGAAATCAGTGGTCCACCAAGTTATTTCACAACAGATTGGAATGCCGCCAAAGATTCTGTAATTAAATTAAATCAGCTGAACCCGAACTTCGCTGTAACTGGCCATGGTCTCCCGCTTCTTGAGGAATATTTAAAAAAGGAGCTTAACACCCTAGCAAACCATTTTGATGAAATGGCCGTACCGAAACATAGCATTTACAAGAAAAAAGAATAGGTATTCCTTTAGCCACTTGGTAAAAGGGGCATCTATCCAGATGCCCCTCCTTTTTAGATATACTTTTAACCGTTCCATAAAATGAGATTAGTTATATGATCTCTTTCCGATTAATATCAGAAACCAAAGGTCTACAGCCTATTCAGTTGTCTTCCCTGTCACCCACCTATGATTTTTCTGCACATACGATTCTTAAGACGAATGACTATTTTTAATTTTTTGATCATTACCCACCCAAAACTCTTACACTTCTTTCCATATTTACTCTATGATATTCATAGGGTTGTTTGAAGGGAGTATCGAGTGGTGAAAAAGAAAATAGCAATCGGTTCTATAGCCATCCTACTTATTTATATATCCATTCTTCAATTTAATATGTATCGTTATTCACATCAAGAACACGAGGGAACAATAGATTACATTATTGTATTGGGCGCCAGAGTAAAAGGCTCAACTCCTTCTCTTTCACTTGAATACCGAATTGACGCCGCAGCTAATTATTTACTCGAGCATTTGAATTGTGTAGCAATCCTTTCCGGAGGACAGGGAAAAGGAGAGAATATTTCCGAGGCTGAGGCAATGAAAAGAGGATTGATAGAATACGGTATATCCAGCAGTCGATTAATACTGGAGGATACTTCAACAAACACGAAAGAAAACATAGCCTTTTCGAAAGTGCTTATACCAAGTCATTTAAAATCCGGCGCAGTCGTAACGAATGATTATCATCTCTATCGAACCATTAAAATCGCTGAGAAACAGGACTTGAAGCTAATTGGTATACCTGCTAAAACACCTAAAATAGCAAGATTAAAATCACATATTAGAGAATATGCGGCTATTACGACCTATCGAATCAAAAATGACATAAGCTGGTGATGTAAAAGAAGAACAAAAAAGGAATGCAAATCATGGCATCACCATCATCTACATTCCCTTTATTAAGAACCACACTTATTCCCAAGGCCTTTTTGTCGTAATATATTCTGCAAGCTCTTTACTTTGTAAACGATGCTGCTTTCGTTTAGCAGCACGAATGCTTCCTGTTTCATTTAGCTTTTTCTCTTCTTCGGTTTCAGGGATGATGGTCGGAACACGACATGGTTTTCCGTTCTCATCGAGTGCCACAAATGTGAGAAAAGCTGTGGCTGCTATTTTTCGTTCACCACTCATCAAATTTTCAGCTATTACCTTTACGAAGACTTCCATCGAACTTTTACCGGTAAAGGTCACATATGACTCTAGACAGACAGAATCCTGAGTCGTAATAGGGTTTAGAAAATCTACAGAATCCGTTGATGCCGTGACAACTGTTTTACGGCTATGTCTTGATGCTGAAAGTGAAGCTGTCATATCAATATCACTCATTAATTTACCACCGAATAACGTATTATGATCATTTACATCGCTTGGAAATATACGGTTTGTCTTTACAATTCTAGTTTCACTGCATGTCTTTGTTTCCAATTTGTTACCTTCTTTCATTCTTACACTCATTATACCCTTTATATCTCACTAGATAGATTGTTTCAAACAATACGTTTCACGTTTCAGTATCCAAAACAGAGATCAGGGCTCGGATGATTGAATCTACATATTTGATATATCCAGGCATAAATTATTTAATTAAATTAAGATAATAAAAACTATTTATATCATTTCCCTAAAGGAGGAACAAATAATTGAAAAGATTACTGGCCGCACTAACAGATTGGGTTACCACAAAACGCGGCATGTGGATAACATTAATAGCCTGGTTAGTGGTTACATTAGGATTATTCTTATTTTCTCCGAGCGCCAAAGAGTATGATGTATCCAGTATACAAACATTACCCGATGATGCAAAATCCGTAATCGCTAATGAACAATTGAATACATATTTTAAAGATGATCAAGGGGTCCCGGCTCTTTTAGTATTCTCCGCTGAGTCCGGTAAAGCAGATACGCAGACCATAAGTCAGGCAATGGATGAAATCATTAAAGAAGACATAAAGGGTGTTAAAGAAGCCGTTCCATTTTCCTCACTTCCTCCACAGGCACAAGTGCAATTTTTATCAAAGGATGGAACAACAGCTGTTATTCCGCTCAACTTTGAAAGTTCACTTGAATCAAAAGGGATTCAAGCCGGCATTGAGGATATATATACTGCAGTAAAAGACACCACTGCTGATATGACGTTTAAAATCACGGGTCCGGCGGGGATTGCTGCTGATACATTGGACTTGTTCTCAAAAGCAGACCTTGTTTTATTATTTTCAACAGTCGGGCTGATTTTAGTCCTGCTAATTGTCATTTATCGTTCACCATTATTGGCACTCATTCCCCTTTTGGCAGCAGGGTTTGTGTATATAGTGACAGATCAAGTGCTTGGTATAATGGGTAAAGCCGGTTTGGAAATGAGTACACAGTCTCTCTCCATTATGACTATTCTCTTATTTGCTGCTGTAATTGACTATTCTCTATTTGTCTTTGCGCGATATCGCGAAGAATTGAAACGTTTTACCAGCAAACATGAAGCGATGAAATTGGCGATGAGAGAAACAGGCGAACCTGTTTTCTTCTCAGGCGGAACAGTTTTGGCCGCCATGCTTGTCCTATTCCTGGCTAAAAGTGGGGACTATCAAAACTTTGCTCCTACTTTCGGCACAACGATGTTCATCATTATGCTTGCATCCGTAACATTAGTTCCGGCTTTATTTACTCTATTTGGCCGAAAATCTTTTTGGCCGAAGGTCCCAAAGGTTGGAGAAAGCAAAGCAACAAAAGCAACCTTCTGGTCACGAATTGCAAACTTCGTTACCACTAAGCCATTAGTGGCAGGAGGAATGGTTTTTGCCATTCTAATCATCTCTGCTTTAAATATATTTAATATAAAATATGAATTCGATACAGTTAAGGGATTCCCAGAGGATATGCAGTCTCGCGAAGGCTATGAAATCGTAGAAGAAAAGTTTGATAAAGGCGATTTGGCACCTACCACTGTTTTACTTAAGTCTGACCAAGCTATTTCTCAGGAACAAATCGATGAACTAGCAAAAACGCTCGGAAAACAAAATATGGTTGCAAATGTTCGTCCAACAGGTACTACCGAGGATGGAAAAGCAATCAAGTATAATCTTTCATTTTCGGAAAGCCCTTATGCATTAGAAACGATAGATGCTTTAGAGACTATACGAGACAAATCAGACACTCTCTTAAAAGAAGCAGATATTGATGGTGAGCTTTACTTTGCTGGAGAAACGGCCACAAAGGTCGACGATCGAGCGATTAATAATCGTGATATTATCGTCATCGTTATTGCTGAAACTATTCTTATTTTAGTTTTACTATGTGTTCTGACCAGATCCTTCAAGATGCCGATTTATATGATGGGCACGATTTTAATTTCTTTCCTGGCGGCTTTAGGACTTGGAACATTTTTAGCAGATGTCTTGTTTGATATTGATGCAATCAACACTCGGGTACCACTATATGCGTTCGTTTTCCTTGTAGCACTCGGTATTGACTATAATATTATCCTGATATCCAGATATAAGGAAGAACGTGAAAAACATCCTGTTAAAAAAGCAGTCGAAATCGCTGTAGCCAATACTGGCGGTGTCATCTCCTCTGCAGGAATCATTCTTGCGGCCACATTCGCCGTGTTAATGACACAACCAATAGCTATTTTGTTCGTTTTTGGTTTTATTGTAGCTATCGGCATTTTATTAGATACATTCCTTGTCAGAGGCCTTTTACTTCCTTCTTTAATCTTATTCTTTGAAAAAGATGCGGACCAACAGAAAGAAGTTCATTCAACAAAAATGTAAGCAGCCTTAAACCATGCCCGGTATGGATGACAGGGTTCAACTGTCACCCATACCGGGTTTTAATCTTTTAGAATGTGGAAAAGAATAATTTGACATGTTACCTGAGTATATATACGGAATTCACCATTCGCATTTGCCATTTATATAGTATGTTTCATAAAGCGTCATAAGCTTTTTTAAGACCGTCAGGAGGACAGGATATGACCGAACAAAATCAAGAGAAACTCTATGAAGAGAAACGACTATCAACCATTATCAAGATTATCGATCATAAGACAAACATGCTGGAACAATCCTCAGGGGGAATAAAAGAAGAGGTTCGTACTATTCGAAAAACCTTTTGGGAAGATGTCACCGTCAATATGGATAATGTGGAAGATGCAGTTGAAACATTGGCGAGTATTAAACAGCAATCCGAATTGCTTTCGGAAAGAGAAAGAACGCAAAACCAGGTTACCAAGCAACTGAAAACATTAGACTTACTTAAAGATTCTCCTTATTTCGGAAGGATCGACTTTCATGAAAATGGCGAGGAACAAACGGATACAGTCTATATAGGAATTGCCTCTTTAATGGATCAAACCAACGAAAATTTCCTTATCTATGATTGGCGTGCCCCTATCTCGAGCCTATATTATGATTACTCTCCCGGTCCGGCAGAATTTCAAACCTTAGATGGGACAATTACGGGTACCATGGAACTAAAAAGACAATTCATCATAAAAAATGGACAGATGAAAAGCATGTTTGATACCGGTATAACAATTGGCGATGAGCTTTTAAAAGAGGTTCTCGGTACTCATGCGGATAACCAAATGAAAAATATTGTTGCTACCATTCAAAAAGAACAAAATAAAATTATCCGCAATGAACAAAGTAAGTATTTAGTCGTCCAGGGTGTTGCGGGTAGTGGAAAAACTTCTGCTGCACTTCAGCGGGTTGCCTTTTTACTGTATCGCTATTTAGGAAAGATCCAGTCAGATAATATCATGTTATTTTCTCCAAACCCATTATTCAATAGCTATATAGCAACCGTATTGCCTAATTTAGGTGAGGAAAATATGCAGCAAACCACCTTCCATGATTATATTGATAAGTATGCAGGTAAAGATTTTGCGATAGAGGACCCATTTAAACAGATGGAATACGTATTAAAAAATGAAAAGGGAGTATATAATCAAGCCAGACTTGAGGGGATTCGTTTTAAAGCCGGTTTACAATATAAAAGAATTATGGATGATTATATACAGCATCTCAGCACAAGGGATCTTAAATTTAAAAATATCTCTTTTCGAGGTGAAATACTTATTACGTCAAGTGAGATAGCGACCTACTTTTATTCTCTCGACTCTGACCTTCCAATCCCTGCTCGCATGCAGACAGTTAAAGAATGGCTGTTACGTAATTTGAAAGAGAAGGAAAGAATCGAATTTAAAAAAGAATGGGTCGAGGATGAATTGGAGTTATTGGATACAGAAGAATATACAGCGACTTATATGGAACTTGAAGCAAAACAGCATTTTTCAGAGGATACATTTAATGATTTTGAACAGGAAAAAAATGAATTGGCGAAAAAAGTAGTTCGCACCTACTTTAATCCGATAAAAAAAGCCATTAAAAACCTAAAGTTTATTCATGTTAAGGCTGTCTATAAAAACTTTTTCACAGAGGGCTATAAACAGGTTAACGAAGCGGAATTCCCCGAGATGTGGCCACAAATTTGTGAATACACCTTGAAACGTTGCCAACAAAATGAATTAGCTAATGAAGATGGGATTGGTTTTATCTATTTAAAAGCAAAGCTGGAGGGGCGAAAAACGGATAATCTTATCCGTCATCTATTTATTGACGAAGCCCAGGACTATACCCCTTTTCAATTCGCAGTTCTAAAGGAGTTATTTCCCGCTAGTAAAATGACGATATTAGGAGATTTTAATCAGGCAATCTATGCTCACTCCATTGATGCGCCAACCCTGCTATCCGATGAGCTATACAATACAGGAGAGTTTGAAAAAATGGAGCTGACGAAGAGCTACCGATCCACTCGCCAAATTGTTGAATTTTCAAAGGAGATTCTGGGTAAAATCCAAATTGAACCGTTTAACAGAAGTGGACCAAAACCTACCGTGAAAATAGTGAATAACAATTCCGAACGTAACCTTGAAATCAGCAGCTTGATCTCTTCTTTAGAAAAAGCTGGTCATCAGACGATTGCGATTATCTGTAAAACCGAGGATGAAACACGAAAAGCTTACGAACAATTATCCAAGAATCTTAATGTTCAGCTGATGACAAAAAACACCTATTCATATAGTAAAGGAACTCTGATTCTGCCATCCTATTTGTCAAAAGGGATTGAATTTGACGCTGTCCTTATTTATGATGCCTCGAAAGAAGCATACGGGCGTGAATTGGAAAGAAAGCTATTCTATACGGCCTGTACAAGAGCGATGCATGAACTTTATCTCTTTAGTAAAGAGGAAATGAGTCCGTTTCTTGAGACCATATCACCTGAATTGTATACGATTGGCTGATTAATTAACAAAGGCCTGATGGACACTCCCCATTAGGTCTTTGTTACTTATCCGTGTTCATTTACATGGATTTCAATTCGTATCCCGGTAAATAAATCGTAAAGGTTGTACCTTCCCCAGGATTACTTTTAACATGTATCGATCCTTTCATAGAACCAATAATTCTATATACTGCCATCATCCCAAGCCCTGTCCCATTCACTCCTTTTGTCGAAAAGTAGGGCTCACCCAACCGTTTTAACTGCTCAGCGGTCATACCAATACCCGTATCAACAATAATAATTTCTACACCCTTCTTCCTTTTAACAGTCGTTAATGTAAGAGATCCTCCATTCTCCATTGATTCGATGCCGTTTTTTAAAATATTCACAAAGCATTGTTGAAATAATTGTCTCTCCCCCTCCACTAGATAGGGAAACACTTTAATTTGAATTCTCACATTGCGCATATTGGCAAGCGGCTTTACGATATCGACTACTTTATTTAATTCTATGTGAATATTGATATGATCTTTACTATCTATTTGTGGCTTAGCAAATGCCAGATAATCTTTGATAATGGTCTCAGCTCGGTCTAATTCAGATAACGCAATATCTATAAACTGTTGCTTCTTTTCCTTCGATAGATTCTCATCATTTCTTAGTAATTGCAGAAATCCTTTCGTTGCGGTTAATGGGTTACGAACTTCATGAGAAATAGAAGCAGCTAAATGACTGACTGATTGTAATTTTTCTGTATCAATCAATTTATTTTTAAAATTTCTGTTTTTCTCCAGCTTTTCAATGGCGTAAACCATCCATACAGTTCCAAATAAAAAAAGTAGAACATATAAGAAACTGCTTTTTGGAGTGAATTCTTGACCATACAAAAACGTAAAAATTATGATACTAGCTAAAGAGGAAATAAGAGCTGTTAAGCCGGTTGCAATCAAACGTTGATTAGACTTTAGTTTTTTATATCTTACTCTAAAAATGGATGCAACGATTAAGGAACTAAGGCCTGAAAAGGTGTGAAACCAATCAAATGAGGTGGTGGAAAGGAAAGTTGTAAGAAGTGTGAGTATATACAAACCTGCCCCAACGGCATATCCGCCATAATAGATACCAATAATAATGGATATAGAGCTCAAACTAACCATCTGGAAACCAGGTGATGGTTCAACAGAGAAGAATAAACTATTTAGTAGAATACTAATCGCTTGACCGATTCCAACGATTAAATGATTAATCTCTCCCAATGATCCATACTTCACATGCCAAAAATAGATAAGCTGAATAATAATTAGGATGATAAAGAGATTAATAAATAGATTTGCCATGTATTCACTTGTCATCTAATTCTCCTTCATGAACAATGGTATACTTTGAAGTTTAGAGGAAATTATATCTAAAGTAAAATATTATATTCTGATTTTTCAGTATATAGATGGTATAGAAGAACTTTAAAGTAGCGCTCTATTATCTACTCATTTTCGTTCAATCTCCATAATATACTGCAGTAATCACCCTTCAATTCAGGGATAGAGAGCCCGGCATACATCAATTCATCTCCTCCATACACTAAGGATGTATCCTTATCGAAGTATGTTTTAGCGGGATCCAATCCCCTTAGCCTGAGGATACGAAATGGCTCTGCAGGCTGCGCCATCATTCTGAAATACATCACAACTGTCTCAGATAAATCCTCTGAAACAAATTGCCAGGCTGCCTGATTTCCTGCAAAAGGGCTAAGCAACCGATAATACGTACCAAATTGAATAATAGCACGGATTTCTTTATACAATTTAATCTGATCCTTAATCATTTCTTTTTCTGATTGGTTCATCTTCGTAAGATCCAGCTCATATCCCAAATTTCCTGAAAGGGCAACATGTCCGCGCATGGATAAGGAAGTGTGACGATGCACCTGATGATTTGGGCTAGCTGAAACATGTGCGCCCATCGTCACCGGCGGATATACAAGGCTTGTTCCATATTGAATTTTTAATCTAGAAACAGCATCAGTATTGTCACTGGTCCACACCTGGGGCATATAAAAGAGCAGTCCTGGATCAAATCTCCCCCCTCCACCTGAACAACTTTCAAATAAAACAGTTGGGTGGCGGTTCGTTAACACCTCTAATATAGTATAGAGGCCAAGCATATAACGATGGCCCGTCTCCGTCTGCCTTTCTGGTGGTATAGCCAACGAACCGACTTCTGTCATATGTCGGTTCATATCCCACTTCACATAGCTGATAGGGGCTGATGACAAAACACTTGAAATGGTTTCAATAATGTACTCACATACCTCAGCCCTTGTTAGGTCGAGAACCAATTGATTACGCCCTAATGATTTCGGACGATCTGGGACTTGAATGCACCATTCTGGATATTTACGAAATAAGTCACTATCCATAGATACCATTTCCGGCTCGAACCAAATTCCAAATTTCATTCCCATCTGATTAATCCGCTCTGCCAGCTTTTCTAAGCCACCCGGCAATTTCTGTGTATTCACATACCAATCCCCAAGAGAGGTTTTAGCGTCGTTCCGTTTCCCAAACCAACCGTCATCCAGGACAAATAATTCAACCCCGAGCTCCTTCCCTTCTTGCGCAAGCTGTTCAAGTTTATCGGAGTTGAATTTAAAATACGTAGCTTCCCAATTATTCAATAACACAGGCCGCAGACAATCTCTGTACAGCCCTCTAGCCAAACGAGACCGGTATAATTCATGATAGGTTCTGGACATATCACTTAATCCTTTAAAGGAATAAACCATAACAGCTTCCGGTGTTTGAAAAGTTTCCCCTGTCTCTAAATACCAACTGAAATTATAGGGATTAATGCCCATTGTTAGGCGCGTTGTTTCATATTGGTCCACCTCAGCCTGCGCTAGAAAACTTCCACTATAAACCAAGCTAAATCCAAATGCTTCCCCATATTCTTCATTGGTATCTGGTTTTGTCAGACATATAAATGGATTATGCTGATGGCTACTGGCCCCACGCGTGCTTTCGATGAGATGGCTTCCAGGTGCCAAACGTTTTCTAGATAAATTACATTCATTTGCATGAGCACCGTATAACGTCAGCAAGTCAAATTCACTCTCCCTGAAATCAATGGAAGTACTCATGGCTTTAAGTATTTTCATTGGATACTCTCCATGGTTTATAAACCGAACTGATCGAGTAATCACATTGTTATTTTCGTATGTACAGTAAGTCAATATGATTAAAAGCCCTATTTGTTCATCCTCTAGCGTGATATCAATTGAGGTCGCTTCCTGTTCATCCTCAACATACGTAGCCGGTAATCCGGCTAATGTTCGCTTGCCCTTATAGATATGAAAATGTTTATATTTTAAGTCTGTAACGGTTGTCCCATTTGAGAATTGGATTTGATAGGCGGGTGTACGAAAATCTGTGTTTCCATTTGCGGGATATTCCTGAGGCAGTGTATCTAGAGAAAATGTCCTGTCAAACCCTTCTGGATTTGGAGAGAATAAACGGTATTTAAACTGTAACAGATTACTTTCATTGGAATCCTTAATCCTTCTTCCCCAATATAAATGAGATAAATAATCATGGTGACAGATCTTTATCACATAGCTCATCTCACCCGCTTTTAAATGGAATAACTTCCGCCCTGGATCGTATGATATTCCCATTATAGGCCTCCCTAATCTCTTTTTCTCTTATTATATGTCCACCACATAATCAACTTGCTCAATGCTAAAAAAAAGAAGCCTGAATATCAGGCTTCAAAACGAAATCTTCATCTATTTAAATAATGTCTTCTACCCAAGCGGGGAAGGTAGTCGACAGCTATTCTCCAAATTATTATTGTTCAGTAACTGTAACAGATACAGTTTTCACTGATCCATTTCTGTATAGCTTGATTTTAACTTTATCTCCATTATCTGCATTGCTATACAGGTATTTTCTGAAGTCACCAAGTGTAGTGACTTCCTTATCATTGATCGCCACTATCACGTCTTTAGCAACTATTCCAGCTTCAGCAGCCGGGGAACCAGTTTCCACTTGAGTTACTAGCACGCCACTTGTTACCTCGGAAGGTAGACCCAATTGCTGCTGTAAGACATATTGAGGTATTTCGGATATAGCTTGTAAGCTTACCCCAACATATGGCCGCTGAACTTTTCCATCGGCAAGCAAATCATTCACAATGTCTGAAACATCCTTACTTGGAATAGCAAATCCAATTCCCTCAACTTCTTCAGAGGAAATTTTCATACTATTGATTCCTATAACTTGTCCCTCACCATTTACTAACGCGCCGCCACTGTTACCAGGGTTTATAGCGGCATCCGTTTGGATTGCTTCCATATCCCATTCACCAGCTGACGTGCTGACAGTTACTGTACGCTGCAAGCCACTAATAATCCCTTGGGTTACTGATCCTGAGAAGTCAAGACCCAGCGGATTACCGATGGCTAATACTTGTTCACCAACACTTAGCTTTTCAGAGTCACCAAATTCAGCTACCTTTTTCACATTGCTTCCATCAATTTTTAATACAGCCAAGTCTGTTAATGGATCTGTTCCAACCAGTTTCGCAGTTATCCTTGAACCATCTGCCAATGACACTTCAATGGTATCTGCATTCTCAATAACATGATTATTCGTAACAATGAATGCATCATTACCGGACTTTTTAAAGACAACTCCTGAGCCCGTGCCGCTCTCCTGGCTGTTATTTGATTCCTCATTTGTTGCAGGTTGACGATAATCATAATAGTTGGTGGAGTTCTGTATATTAACAACGCCTACAACTGCCGGAGATACTTCCTCAATCATTTGAATTAATTCAGAAGTCGTCTTGGTTGTATCTATAATCTTTAATCCTTCTTCATCATTTACTTTATCGTTTGTAGCAATCGCTGTTTTTACAGAACCTGACCCGTCAGGAAGTAAACCTGATAAATCGACAAAGCCAAAGTAAGAACCTGCACCCAAGGCTACTGTTCCACCTAGAATCGCAGTAATGAATGGCGTCAGCCATCTGTTTCTTCTTTTCTTCTTCCCAACCGTTCTTAGCTCCAGTTCATCATCTTCTCTAGAAGCAAGAGGCTGCGTTTCTGGCAAAGAATCATTGAGTGGGCTCTTTTGTTCAAGGGCACTCTCTTCGTCATTTTCTGGACGTAATTCATGATACCCGCGGTACGAAATGAATTCCTTTTCAATATCTTGTTCATTTTGCATTTCAGACTTCTCGTTACTCTCCTGATTAGCAGCATCTATTGGTTTATCTAAATGTTCATAATCACGGCGGTTATTATTCTCCATTGAAAATCCTCTCCTTGCCCATTAGACTGTCTATTTAATATATTACGATAATTATAGTAAAATTGCATTTCTGTTCTTTACACTATCACTTTACTAACTGTATGTGTCAGTAAAATGTCAGATAAACAGTAAATTATTTAAAATTTCTAATCGCTTATAAAAAATAAAAAGCTGCCCATTTCCATAGGCAGCTAGCTTTTAGTCTTTATTCCTTATTATAGTCGTCTCAGCACTTTGTAATC
>JAZUQD010000289.1:0-8058 GCA_045605505.1 Pradoshia sp. | reverse complement strand
CCCTTTTCCCAATCTCCTTCTATTCTACCATTTTTAATTATTAAAGAGGTTTTTTATAAAATATTCAGAATATATAGAATGTTAACTAAAATTATGAGGAGGAAACCATTTGAGGGGAAAATCAATTTTGGCATCAGCCTTTGCTGCTGCTTTAACATTCAGTGCCTTTGCACCAGCCACTTCTGCCCACCAAATTTCGACAACAAGTAAACATGCAATTGACGCCAATCAAAATCATTCAGTTACCTATACAGGAAGTTCTTTTGATTTAAGTATTGCTAATGAAGAACGATTAATTAAAATGCTTAAAAAGGAAGGTACCATCAAGAAAAATGCAACTGATAAAGAAGCACAGGCACAGTTGAAAAAGTACTTAAAGAAAAAAGAAGAAAATGCTAAAAAGGCCTCATCAAAAAAATTCGATAAGCAAATGAAAGAGTTACAAAAGAAGTGGAATAAAAAGAAAAAAGGTAAAAAACCGGGTAAAGGCACCAATCCTAACGATAAGGTTGTTCAACCCGTTAAAGAAGAGAAATATAGAGGCTCTGTAGTAAAAGATAAAGTTTTAGTCCTAATGATTGAATTCCCTGATTATAATGGTGACAATGTTAGACCAGAAGATACCGATATGTACTATAAAGACTATACGAAGGATCATTATCAACAAATGGTTTTTGGCAAAAAAGGATATAAAGGTCCTAATGGCGAAACCCTAGTTTCCATGAAGCAATATTATGAGCAGCAATCAGGCGGCAGCTATACGGTAGAAGGTGAAGTAGCAGGTTGGTATAAGGCTAAAAAACCTGCCGCTGAGTATGGCGGTAATTATCCCACTCCTGATGGAAATGACAAGGATGCACGTAGCCTTGTAAAGGAAGCACTTGAAGCAGCAGGAAGCGATCCAAATATTGACCTTACTGAATATGACCAGGAAGATCGCTACGATTTGGATGGGGACGGCAATAAACGTGAACCAGATGGTTTAGTCGACCATTTAATGATTGTCCACTCTGCTGTAGGTGAAGAAGCGGGCGGCGGTACACTAGGTGGAGATGCAATCTGGTCCCATCGTTCGAATTTGGGTGCGGTATTCCCAATTGGTAATGGACAAATGTCAGCTTACGATTACACAGTTCAACCAATTGATGGGGCTGCCGGAGTATTCGCCCATGAATATGGCCATGATTTAGGCCTGCCAGATGAATATGATACACAATACTCTGGTTCCGGTGAAGCCATTGGCTATTGGTCAATCATGGCTAGCGGCAGCTGGGCAGGTAAAGTTCCCGGAGGAGAACCAACTGGTTTTAGCCCATACGCTAAAGAATCTCTCCAAAACAGCCTTGGAGGAAACTGGCTGAATTATGAAGAGGTTGATGTGGATGATCTGACTAGACGAGGATCTGAATTCCTTCTCGACCAAGCCAATACAAAGGGAAGAAATCTGGATGCGCTTAAAGTTAATTTGCCACAAAAGAAAACCACAGTAAATACTCCTTATAGCGGGAAGTATGAATATCATAGCGGAAAAGGTAATAACCTAAATAACTCTTTGGTTACTTCTCTTGATCTAACAAATAAGTCATCCGCCCAATTATCATTCAAGACATGGTACCAAATTGAACAAGATTGGGACTATGCGTCTGTTCAAGTACGTGAACAGGGGCAAACAAATTGGACAGGAATACAAGGTAATTTAACCACTACTACCAATCCTAACAAACAAAATCCTGGTAATGGGATAACCGGGAAATCTAACGGCTGGGTGGATGGTACATTTGATTTAACTGCCTATGCCGGCAAGAAAATCGAATTACGCTTTAATTACTGGACGGATGTAGCTGCTATTGAACAAGGCTTTTATGTAGACGATATCACGGTTACTGCAGATGGTCAGGAACTTGTAAAAGATAATGCAGATACTTCAACCTCAGCCTTTACATTGGATGGCTTCACAAAGAATGAAGGCTTTTACACAAGCGATCAATACTATTTGGCAGAATGGCGAAATCATCAGGGAGTTGATTTGGGACTTGCTCATATCAAACGCGGAGCCAGTCTAATGAAATATGATGGTGGATTAGTCGTTTGGTATGTGGATGACAGCTATTCAGATAACTGGACAGGCAGTCACCCAGGCGAAGGCTTCCTGGGAGTAGTCGATGCTGACCAAGGAACATTAAAATGGAGTGACAAATCCTTAGCTGCAACTCGATATCAAATTCATGATGCTGCATTTAGATTAGATAAAACAGATAAAATGTATCTGGATTATAAGAGCATAAATGGGTTAACATTGGCCGATTACGATACGAAGCCATATACAGTATTCGATGACAGCAGGGATTATTCAAACCCGGGCAAACCGGATGCAGGCCGCAACATTCCTGAATTTGGCGTGAAAATCAAGTTGACGGGACAAAGTAAGGATCGTACTGTTGGCAAAATTGTAATAAGTAAATAAACACAAAAAAGAGACGGCTTATAAAAGTGCCGTCTCTTTTCTATTGAGAATCATGGTTCGGTTTTTGGATGTATGATTAATTTGTGTCTGTCATGAATGCTTCTAAAACCTGTACTGCCTCTTCTTCATCTTGGCCATCTGCTGATAGGGTTACTGTCTTGCCCGAATTGATTGCCAAGCTCATTAACCCCATAATACTTTTTACATTGACCTTTTTTTCTGCATCAATGATATAGATATCAGATGAAAAACGATTTGCCTCTTGAACAAACTGGGCAGCCGGACGTGCCTGTAAACCTGTTTTCAACTGGACAGTTACTTCTTTTTCAACCACAACCATTTCCTCCCCATATTAAGTTATTTATATTAAAATAAAACACTTATTTAGATTCACCGGCTCGCAGTCTTTCTGCGATTTCATCAATTTTGCGAAGACGATGATTAATACCTGATTTACTTATTTTATCACTGGAGACCATTTCTCCGAGTTCTTTTAAGGTTACATCCTGATATTCGACCCGGAGCCTCGCAATTTCACGTAATTTATCAGGCAAAATATCAAGACCTACCGTATTTTCTATATATCGTATATTTTCAACCTGGCGCAAAGATGCGCTGATTGTTTTATTCAAGTTCGCGGTTTCACAATTAACAAGCCGATTAACAGAATTTCGCATATCTCTTACAATACGAATATCCTCAAATTTCAAGAGTGCATTATGCCCTCCAATAATATTCAGGAATTCAGATATTTTCTCTGCTTCCTTCAGATAGGTGATAAATCCCTTTTTTCTTTCAAGCGTTTTGCTTTTTAATCCGAATGAGTTCATTAACTCACACAAAGAATCATTATGCTCTTTATATAAAGACGATATTTCCAAATGATAGGAGGATGTTTCTGGATTATTAACAGATCCACCTGCAAGAAATGCGCCACGTAAATAGGAACGTTTACAACATTTCTTATGAATAAGCTCCTCCGATATATCATGAACAATGTTGAAGCCATTTTCGATGATATTCAAATCCGTAAGTACTTCCTTCGCTTTCTCAGAAAATCGTACAATATAGACATTGTTCTTTTTCAGTTTCATCTTTTTACGAACGAGCAATTCAACCTGGAGGCTATAAAGCTTCTTTAGTAACGTATAGATTCTCCGGGCAATAGCTGCATTTTCTGTTTGAACATCCACAATAAGATGACGATTGGAAAAGGATAAGGATCCGTTCATCCGGATTAGCGCAGATAACTCTGATCGTGCGCAGCAATCTTTAACTTCTAAATTCGTTAGCTCTTTTTTTGTTTCCGACGCAAACGACATCCCTTTTTACACCTCAATCCCTTTACAACTTGCATGTTATTTATTCATATTAACTGCCTGAATACCTTTTTCTTTCAATAAATTGTAGATAATGGATGCCACGACGACCGTATCATGTCTGACTCGGTTATTTTGGATCGTTACAATATTATCCTTAATCACGTGTAATCCCATTTGTTCCAGTCTATTTATATCAAAGATAACCGGCTGGGCATATTCTTCTTTATATTTTAATTTTAGATGCGCAGGGATATCCTCTTTATTGACTAAAATGGTATCAATACAAGATTCACCTAAATGCTCGTTGAGGACTCTCATATGATCACTTGCCGTATAATTCAAGGTTTCCCCTGCCTGAGTCATCAAGTTACAGATATAAACTTTAGATGCCTTTGAATTTGCAATCTCAGAGGCAATCGTTGGCACAACCAAATTAGGCAATATACTTGTATAAAGGCTTCCTGGTCCCATCAAAATTAAATCTGCCTGCCTGATCGCTTGAATCGTTTCCTTAGGCGGCTGAATATACTCAGGACTGACAAATACCCGCTTGATTCGTTTTCCGGAGTATGGAATTTTTGATTCCCCGGAAACAATTGTTCCATCCTCAAGTTCTGCATGCAAGATGACACTTTGGTTCGCCGAAGGTAACACCTGTCCTTTTACATTCAGCACCTTGCTCATCTCTTGTATAGCATGTACAAAGTCACCAGTAATAGAAGTCATCGCTGCAAGAATCAAATTCCCAAGCGCATGACCCGATAATTGTTCAGAGCCCGTGAATCGATGCTGAAACATTTGTTCAATCAATGGTTCAACATCAGACATGGCTGCCAAAACATTGCGGATATCACCTGGCGGCGGAATATGAAGTTCCTCTCTCAGCCTGCCGGAACTACCGCCGTCATCAGCCACCGTCACGATGGCGGTAATATCAAGCGGATATACTTTAAGCCCTCTTAGCAGAACCGGAAGACCAGAACCTCCACCTATGATGACTACCCTAGGTTGTGCTGATTTGGATGTCATCTGTACGTACCTTCCTTTTATCAATATCACGATGCGTTACACTAGTGTGGTACTCATTTTTATATCGATTAATCAAATATTCAGCCAATGTTACAGAACGATGCTGCCCTCCCGTACATCCGACTGCGATAATTAATTGGGATTTTCCCTCTCTTTTATATTGAGGAATCATATAATCCAATAAATCCACCCATTTTTCAATGAATTTCTGGGTTTCACTCCATTTCAATACGTAGGAGGATACCTCTTCATCCAGCCCTGTTTGCGGCCGCATAGCTTCTATATAAAAAGGATTTGGAAGGAATCTCACATCAAAAACTAAATCCGCATCAATAGGAATGCCATGTTTAAAGCCAAATGACATTACATTGATGGTGAATTCCACCCGTTGGTTAACAGAAAATTGCTTAGCAATTTTATCGCGCAGCTCTCTCGGCTTATAGTTTGATGTATTATAAATTGTTTGAGCCCGTCCTTTTAATTCTTCCAGCAAATCGCGCTCAAGCTTAATCCCTTCCAGTGGCAACCCTGACGGAGCCAACGGATGAGTCCGCCTTGTTTCCTTATATCTTCTCACTAAAACTGAATCATCAGCATCCAGGAATAAGATTTCCGGTACAAACTTGGAGGATTCATTGAGGTCATCCAATGCTTTAAACAGATGTTCAAAGAATTCCCTTCCCCTTAAATCCATCACTAAGGCTACTTTATTCATCTTTTTACCTGAATCATTCATAAGCTCCAGAAATTTAGGAAGAAGCGTTGGAGGAAGGTTATCCACACAAAAGAAACCCAAATCCTCAAAGCTCTGTATCGCAACCGTCTTACCGGCCCCTGACATACCTGTAATAATAACCAGCCGACTCTCTGATGCTGCAGTTTCGACTTTCTTTTCTTCCATTATTTATTCCCCGTTTCTTTCCAGCTTGTAATCAAGTAAGGTAAAATCTTCTGTATATTTAAAAGTTCCTATTAATATACCTTGTCCATTCATCATATGATCTAATATTTTGCGATCTCCCTCGGCCATCGGCAATGTCAAAATATCATTTAAACGGTGCCATTTTAGAATACCCTCTTCATTCTCCTGAAGAGCTTCTCCTTCAAATGCATACGCACGAAAAGTAAACAGCATCCATTCATGAACGATTTCGTCATCTTTGATATTAACCATGGTGAAAATGCCTTTTAACTCAGGGCGCTCGATTTTCAAATTGGTTTCTTCAAAGAATTCACGAATGACAGAGTCATGTATCGATTCTCCAGATTCCATTTTGCCTCCGGGCGCAACCCACCAGTTTCTTCTGGGCTTTTGGAGCATAAGGGCTTGCCCATTTGCCATTAACATACAATTGGTTACTCTTTGCAAACTATTCACCTCAATTGCAATAGCACAAATTAATTAGACTTATCCTTATTATACTATTTTAGATGTGCATGAACAATGTACGGTAATCATCGTTATTTTTCGGTTTGTACTTTATATTTTTCGACATTCTACAAAAAAAGCGGCATAGGTTTTAATAACCTATGCCAAAAAAAGTATATAAAAGGGGGTCAATTTCTTACTCTCATTCTACCCCAACTGTATTGCACTTTGATTACAACCAGGTTAAGTAATAATGACTAAATGTAAATTTATTACTCAACTTCCAGTCGATCTTTATTGAGCTTCTGCTTTTAATTGATCCATCAATTCTTCTATATAATGCTGAGCTGATTGAGCCGCTATGCTGCCATCTCCAGTTGCTGTAACAATTTGTCGTAAATTCTTTTCACGAACATCTCCAGCTGCAAAAATACCAGGGATTTTAGTTTCCATACGGTCATTCGTTTCAATATATCCAGCTTGATTCGTAATTCCGATGCTTTGGAATGGCTTCGTTAATGGCAGCATTCCAATATAAATGAATACTCCATCTGCCGGATACTCACGCTCAGTTCCATCAACAGTGGACACAAGCGTTACTCCCCCAACCTTGCCATCTTTTTCATTAATGGTTTTTAACGTAGAATTCCAAATGAATTCTACTTTCTCATTTTCAAAAGCACGCTGTTGTAAAATTTTCTGTGCACGAAGCTCATCTCTGCGGTGTACAATCGTCACTTTAGATGCAAAACGAGTTAAGTATACACCTTCTTCAACAGCAGAATCGCCTCCACCGATAACAACAAGTTCTTTATTTTTAAAGAAAGCTCCATCACAAACGGCACAGTAGGAAACACCGCGACCGCTAAGCTCTTTTTCACCCGGTACACCGATTTTTTTATACTCAGCACCGGTAGAAATAATAATGGTACGTGTTTTATATTGCTTGGAACCTGCATCAATCGTTTTATATTCTTTTCCATCAATAATTTCTTTCACTTCACCATATGCATATTCAGCACCAAATTTCTTCGCATGCTCGAACATTTTAGTTGATAAATCCGGCCCCAAAATAGTTTCATATCCAGGGTAATTTTCAACTTCTTCTGTATTCGCCATTTGCCCGCCTGGAATTCCTCTTTCCAGCATTAAAGTGGAAAGATTAGCTCTGGAAGCATATACGGCTGCTGTCATACCCGCAGGTCCCGCTCCAATAATTATCACATCATAGATTTTTTCCTCTGACATTATGAAACACTCCTCCATCACAAACATCTATTATAGGACTTGTAACCTCTGTTACATCCATTTATTTCATCTCAAGTATTATCCTCGAACTAATCGTATTAAACTATACATCTACAGTCCAAAAATTTGCTCATTGCAACAAATTGGCTACAAGTTTTACATACTTGGAAAGTGTAGAAATGGATACACCATAACGATCAGCCACTACTTTTTGCGATTGCTTCTCTCCGCGCAGCTTGTGCCACTCATAATCAATGGCCGCTGACCAAGCATGGGGGTTAGAGAATGAAACACCTGTTTCTTGCCCCTGTGCATATACAGAAAACCATAACAAATAAAGACCAGCTTCAATCAGTTTCACAGGCTGGTAGATCCTGTATAAGGTTTCAGCAACTTCTGCCGCAAAAAATGGTTGGCTTTCAGAACGTTCACTATGGTTTTTATAGGCTTGCTCCATCGCACCGAAACGATTGTTAGTTAAATAAGAGGCATGGACTTTGATTTTTTGAAGATCTCCTGAATGATTGGCTAAAAAGAGACCAAACAATCTCTCCTCTACATACTCACTTTCCAACTTGTTAATGATGGAAGGCATATGCTCCTCAAATCCGGAATCTACATCATCG
>JAZUQD010000288.1:0-7354 GCA_045605505.1 Pradoshia sp. | reverse complement strand
GGTTTGATCACGGTGAGCCCACGGCATCCACGGTTTCAATTCTTCTTTTGAAGCAAGTATGGCATCATGGACCATTGGCCCGTCTCCTGCCTTACAAGTACGCAGATAAATTCGTTCCCCATCTATTCTTTCAGGGATGTTCAGTAAGATCGGGTTCATATCCAACATCCTCCTTTTATGTAAATTAAAGAGATTATATCACACTATTCATACTAGTAAGAATTTAATTTTTACTAGAATACAATCTCTAGTAAATACATAGAATCTAGTAAGTGAACTGGAGAGGAGTAAAGACTTGTGAAAAAATCATATAATAAAAGAGCTTTGCTTTTTAATAGTAAAGATCATCTATCTATATTCATTTTTATCATGGTACTATTTCTGATGGGAATTATTTTTGGAGCAATCATTGTCAATAGCCTGTCATTACCACAAAAAGAAGATTTGTTCTATTATTTGTCACAATTCTTTGGGGAGTTGAAGCAGGGGAAAGTCAGTGCAAGCAGTGAAATGTTTGTTTATAGTTTTAAAGAAAATGCAAAGTTTATTATTTTAATGTGGATTTTAGGAATTTCGATTATCGGGTTGCCATTGATTTTAATTCTTCTTTTTATAAAAGGAATCGTCATTGGCTTTACTGTCGGTTTTCTGGTCAGCCAAACGGGATGGCAGGGGTTTATGCTTGCTTGCGTATCTGTTTTACCTCAGAATATCATTCTTGTTCCTGTGACGATTATTATGGCCTCATGTGCCGTCATTATTTCCATTAAGATGATTAAACGTCAATTCCTGAAATCAAGCCGTGAAAAGTTAAGGCCTTACTTCATCCAATACTCCATGTTGCTTGGAATGGCTTTATTGTCCTTTATCGTTGCAGCCCTGATTGAAGCTTTTTTATCACCGGGACTTATGAAAGCGGTTATTGACCACATAGGATGAGATTGATTATCAAATAATAATGATTATAGATAGTTGTTTATAATTATTATATTTTACATGGCGATTTTTTTTGCTATACTATAGAAGGAGATGGAAGGCTGGACTGAAAATCCCTTTTTGCCTTCTCCCCATAATGTATAAAGATATTTGGATAGATATAGCGGCGAGGAGGAAAAGGGTTGGAATCTAGAATCGATCGAATTAAAAAGCAATTGCATTCTTCAAGTTACAAGCTGACGCCGCAGCGAGAAGCCACGGTTAGAGTATTGCTCGAGAATGAAGAAGACCATTTAAGTGCAGAGGATGTTTATTTGCTCGTTAAAGAAAAAGCACCGGAAATCGGTTTGGCAACTGTATATAGAACACTTGAATTACTTACTGAACTTAAAATTGTAGATAAAATAAATTTTGGTGATGGGGTTTCCCGTTATGATTTGCGACAAGAGGGAGCGGCGCATTTTCATCATCATTTAGTCTGTATAGAATGTGGAGCAGTAGATGAAATCCTCGAGGATTTATTAGATGATGTGGAACCAATTGTTGAACAGAAATTTAGATTCAAAATTAAGGACCACCGTCTGACTTTCCACGGAATCTGTCATCGCTGCCAAGATAAAAAAGAAGAACCGGAAACAACAGGTTCTGGCAATAATCATGCAAGATAAGCCTTTCCTGGATGGAAAGGTTTTATCTTTTGTCCTAAAACCAAAGATGGTATGTATAAAACATGTCCAATCAGGCATAAATTGATAAAAAAGCCTGGAGGACTAGGAGAAATGAGAAAGCTGATTAAAGTATTTTGGCAAACAGGCAAAGTGTTCGTTATGTTTGTTGGCTTTACGATATTGTTTTATTTTGCTATTGTTTGGTTTAATGAGGAATATGAAAATCTTCATCGCTATGACGAGCCTAAAGGTTCGGCTGTAAAGGTTTTTCAATCCACCAATGATGAAGGAGAGCCTGGATGGAGAGAAAGACTCTTTCTATTTTATTTAGACGGGGAGTAAATGAATATGAAAGATCCATTGCAGGATTTTATGCATTACTTAACAATTGAAAAAGGGTTGGCTAAGAATACCCTCCTATCGTATAAACGAGATTTGGATTCGTATTATACATTTTTAAAAAAAGAACAGCAAATAGAGGATTGGAAAGATGTTTCCCGTGTTCATATTGTCCAGTTTTTGTCTAAATTAAAGGATGATGGGAAATCGTCAAAAACGCTGGCACGTCATACAGCTTCCATTCGATCCTTTCATCAATTTTTATTAAGGGAACGCATTTCTGAGTCAGATCCCTCTGTTCTGATTGAAAGCCCTCATACCGAGAAATCCCTGCCAAAAGTATTAAGTCAGGAAGAGACGGAAGCATTGTTGAATGCACCTGATCCATCTGATGCTTTTGGGATACGGGATAAGGCTATTTTGGAGCTTCTCTATGCCACTGGCATGCGGGTCAGTGAATTAATAGAATTGAATATTGATAATGTACATATTGAGATGGGGTTTGTCCGTTGTATTGGGAAAGGGAACAAGGAACGAATCATACCGGTAGGAAAAATGGCTCTTGATTCGATTACGGCCTACCTGACAACGGGAAGACCTAAATTGGTCAGCCAAAAGGACAAATCAGATGCTTTATTTTTAAATCATCATGGAGGGCGCCTCAGCCGACAAGGGTTATGGAAGATAATAAAGAAGCTATCCTTGAAAGCGAATATACAAAAGTCCTTGACCCCTCATACACTTCGCCATTCATTCGCTACCCATTTACTGATGAATGGAGCGGATTTGCGAGCTGTCCAGGAAATGCTTGGACATGCTGACATATCAACGACACAAATCTATACGCATGTTACGAATGTCAGACTAAAGGATGTATACAGCAAGTTTCATCCCCGTGCTTAACAGCTGATTTCTATTTAAAAAGATAGGTAAGGCGGCTTCTTGTATGAGAAGCCGCCTTTGAGTTGAGAGACTATTCTTTGTAGTTATGAGCAGGATGAGCAAGTGTCTTTTTGAATATTAAGTGAATAGAGAAAAATAAATCTATTAAATTTTGGTAAACTTAAATTGGCAACGTTTCCCGAGTGATGTAAAATAAAGAAGTCAGACCTCTGACGCCTGAAACTTTTGAACTGCAAATTTTAACCAATAATGAAGAAAGATTATAGGCGTTGAGAAAGGGTAACCTACATATAAAAGAAGTTGGAGGTTTCGTTATGAGATTTAAACGAGTATTTTTAACCGTTATGGATTCTGTGGGTATTGGGGAAGCTCCCGATGCAGAGAAATTTGGCGATAAAGGCTCAGATACACTTGGGCATATAGCTGAAAAAATGAACGGATTGGACATGCCTGTCATGGGTAAATTAGGCTTGTCTAATATCAGAGAAATTAAAGGAATTCAAAAGGTAGAAAAGCCAATGGCTTACTATACAAAAATGCAAGAAGCATCCAATGGAAAAGATACAATGACAGGCCACTGGGAAATTATGGGTCTTCGTATTGATACTCCATTCCGTGTATTTCCTGAAGGTTTCCCACCTGAATTGATTCAGGAGCTAGAAGAAAAAAGCGGAAGAAAAATTATTGGGAATAAACCGGCAAGTGGTACAGAAATCTTGGTGGAATTGGGAGAAGAACATGTAAAAACGGGAGCATTAATCGTTTATACATCCGCTGACTCTGTTCTGCAAATCGCGGCTCATGAAGATGTAGTTCCTCTTGAAGAACTCTATCGTATTTGTGAAATTGCCAGAGAAATGACTCTTCGTGAAGAATATATGGTAGGAAGAATTATTGCTCGTCCATTTATTGGTGAGCCAGGTGATTTCAAACGTACGCCAAATCGTCATGATTATGCCTTGAAACCATTTGGCCGTACGGTTATGAATGAGTTAAAGGATAGCGATTTTGACGTAATCTCAATCGGAAAAATTGCTGATATTTACGATGGCGAAGGAGTTACACAAGCGCTTCGTACAACAAGCAATATGGACGGTATGGATAAGCAGGTTCAAACATTGGATATGGACTTCACTGGTCTAAGCTTCCTTAACCTTGTTGACTTTGATGCTGTATTTGGCCACAGACGCGATCCACTTGGATATGGTAAAGCACTGGAAGAGTATGATGGAAGATTGCAAGAAGTGCTAGATAAGATGCAGAAAGATGATCTTCTAATCATTACAGCTGACCATGGTAATGATCCAGTTCATCCTGGAACAGACCATACAAGAGAATATGTTCCTTTGCTTGTTTACTCTAAACAATTTGAAGTAGGCAAAGAACTACCAATTCGTAAAACATTTGCTGACATTGGTGCAACAATTGCAGATAATTTCGGTGTGAAAATGCCTGAGCATGGAGTAAGTTTCCTTAAGGAACTTAATTAAAAGGAGAGAAAACAATGTTTGAAAAAGTAAATGAAGCAGCAGCGCATATTTTAGAAGTATCCGGACAAAAACCGGAACTGGGATTAATCCTTGGTTCAGGATTGGGAGTATTGGCAGATGAGATTGAAAATGCTACTGTGATTCCTTACAGTGAAATTCCTCATTTCCCAGTATCCACTGTGGAAGGCCATGCTGGCCAACTAGTTGTTGGAACACTTGGCGGTAAAACAGTGGCAGCGATGCAAGGACGTTTCCATTATTACGAAGGATATTCCATGCAAGAAGTGACATTCCCAGTACGTGTCATGAAAGCAATGGGAATGACGCATATTCTTGTAACTAATGCTGCAGGCGGAGTAAATGAAAGCTTCACACCTGGTGATTTGATGATTATCACGGATCATATTAATTATATGGGTGCACATCCACTTATCGGACCAAATTATAAGGAATTTGGACCAAGATTCCCAGATATGTCAAGTGCGTATACAAAGGAACTTGTGCAATTGGCAGAACGTGTTGCTTCTGAACAAAATATTGCGGTTCAAAAAGGTGTTTACATTGGGTTTACAGGCCCTACTTATGAAACACCTGCTGAAGTAAGAATGGCGCGTATTTTAGGCGGAGATGCAGTTGGTATGTCTACAGTGCCTGAAGTAATTGTTGCTGCTCATGGCGGTATGAAAGTACTTGGTATTTCTTGCATTACGAATATGGCTGCAGGAATCCTGGATCAGCCATTGGCACACGATGAAGTCATTGAAACAACTGAGAAAGTAAAATCAACATTCTTGGCATTGGTGAAAACAATCGTTTCTGAAATGAAAATTGAAGCGTAAGTGGTATTAAAATAAGAGGTTGCCTGATAAGTCTTTAAAGGACTTATTGGGCACCTCTTTTTTTGATGGTGCGGATGTCAAAAACCATCAGGAGAATGCCAGTAATGAGATTGTAAAACCGTAACCTAAAGATCAACTGATCTCATTAATAAATAATCTAACCGTTTCAAAAAGAATGCTCCCTCAAGGGGAGCATTCTTTTTGATACGTTATTCCATAGTTTCAGTTGCCTTATTCTTTTTAACTCTCGTAAAGAAATAGGCTGTAATCCAAGCGGTTACCGGGATGACTAATGCAACCCCTGTTCCTGCACAGAAGATTGTAATCATTTCGGAACTGAAGATCTTGGAGTTTATGATTTCACCCAGGGAATAGTTTAAATCTTTAAACCAGATTAAAAGTGCCATATAGCCGCCAAAGAAAGCAAAGAATAGTGTATTAGCGCTTGTGCCCAGAATGTCTTTCCCGATTTGGATGCCGAACTTGTATAATTCCTTTCGGCTTGCATTTGGATTATGATAGTGCATCTCAAACATCGGGGAGGAGATAGCCATGGCTGCGTCCGTTATCGCGCCAATTGTGCTCATAATGATGACTGATGCGGCAATCTTCACAAAATCGGTGCCTATGTATAGGGAGAAAACGCTAAGCTCTTCCATCTCTTCTTCTCCAAATCCATGAATCATTGAAACATCTGTCATGCCCCATATAAATAGTAGTAAAACAAGGATAGTTAACATGGATGCTAAGAAAGCTGTCATGGTTTTTGTGTTTATTTCATTGATAAAGAATAGGTTGATGCAGCTAATAATCAAGCAGGCAATCAAGGTTACTATGATTGGATTAGCCTGCGGCATTAACATAATCATGGTTGAGATTATTAAAACCATAAAGTTTAAAAAAATAGCAGCGAAAGACCTGATCCCCTTATAGCCCCCGATGATGAGCATAAGGATAAACAAAATAACTGCCAGTGAAACTAATGTATTCATGCGTTTCTCCTCTTTCGGTTAATAAAGAAAATAGCCGTATACAATCCAATCGGAATAGTAATCACAATGCCAATCCCACCTGCAAGAGCTCGTGCCAATTCAAGCGATAGATTCATTGAAAGGGTAAAGCCAATCGGCGAGGCATTTTTAAAATAAAGAATTAACATCGGAATCGAGCCACTAATATAGGCGAAAAATAAAATATTAGTCATGGTCCCCATAATATCTTTCCCAATTTCAAATCCTGAAGCCTGAAGTGCTTTGACAGATATCTCTGGTTTTTTTTCATAGAGACCGAAGATAGAAGAGACAAGCGTAATGGACACGTCCATAACGGCCCCAAGTGAACCGATGAATAGCCCTGCTAAGAAAACCATTCGGTAAGGCTTCGTTAGAAATTGCATCTCTTCGTAGCGAAGTCCGCTATCATTGGTTAGTTCCATGACAAAATACGTAATCAACAAAGACACAAATGTGCCAAGTAAAGTCGCGATAATCGCAGCAAATGTTTTTTCATTGATGCCATTAACGAGCAAGAGTGAAATAACCGTAAAAATCACAACGGAAATCCCACAAATCCACAGCAAGCTTACGCCGGTGTTCAAATACACATCTAAAGCGTAAGATAAGATAGCCGCATTCACAGCGAGGCTTATCACCGCGAAAACACCCTGCTTCCTTCCGACGAACAAAAGCGTAAGAATGAATACCCATGCAACAAGCAAGACATATTGATCCCTCTTTACCGACTGTATTGTTCCGGTAAGCGGTTCTTGCTTACGATCATCCTTAATAGAGACAAAAACTTCACTACCCACTCGATACTTATTGTCATATGCGCTTGAATCCGAATACTCATTCGTTATAGATATTTTTTTTCCCTTCAGATCACCATTTTTAATGACAGCCTCCATATCCTGCGTATTGAGATGATCGCGATTCTCGAAGCGATCTATTGTATCCTCAGTAGCAACATGCTTGACCTTAGTTACTTTTGCTATTGGCTGATCGTACAGAAAATGATTATGATTCACAAATACAATTGAAGTAGCCACAAAAAACGCTAGAAGAAGGTACCGATATAACGGTTTATTCATTTTTATAAAAAATGCACGCATGCATACACCTCACAATCTAAAGATAAATAGTAAGAGAATGGACTAAGACTTTGGAGAATGTTCTGCCTG
>JAZUQD010000287.1:0-10456 GCA_045605505.1 Pradoshia sp. | reverse complement strand
TTAGAAAGACCAAAATGATAAATTAGAAAACTTCCCGCTATAAGTAGGGAAGTTTTTTATTGAAGTTTTTGGTTTGAAATGGGTCTAAATAATTACTAGTGATAAGTTTATCTTAAATTATCTCATAAGTTTATCTTAATAATAAGTTAAAAAGGGACGAAGTATCTAATTATTTTACAAATTTGTGAAATTAATAGAGGAATTTGACTTAATATTCAGAATATATATCTGTACACGAGTGGTTGCGCTTTCATAACCACCTTAATATAGATAAATCGGACAAGTTGGGGGTAATGCATGAACGCTTTAGGCAACGGAAATCGGATGTCAGAACTCAGCCGTAAGAGAGGTTTTTGGGTCTCATTAATTGCCGTTTTACTGGTACCGTTAGTTTATGGACTTATTATGTTAACGCCAAGCTGGGGACCATATGATAATCTATCAAATTTGCCAGTCGCAGTTGTGAATAATGATGCAGGCACAGTAACAGATGGTAAAGAAATAAATGTAGGAAATGATTTGGTAGCAAAGCTTAAAGCAGGGAATGATCTTGGCTGGAGATTTGTCAGTAAAGAACAAGCAACTCGCGGACTTAATGATAATGAATATTATATGGTTATTGAAATTCCAGAAGACTTTTCACAAAAGGTTTCGACCGTAATGGACGAAAATCCGGTGAGACCTGAACTAAAGTATACGCAGAATGAAGGATTGCATTTTATAGCTGCAACCGCAACAAAAACAGCTATCGGAACAATCAAGGAACAGCTTGCTGATACAATTACAGCCACCTATACAAGCACAGTTTTTGCCCAACTTGGTGAGGTGGCGGAAGGATTCAAATCTGGTGCCGATGGTTCAACAAAGCTTCATGAAGGTTCAGTTGTCCTGCAGAAAGGTACTGGAACCTTACTTGATTCATTAACAACAAAAACAGGGGATATTCAAAAACTGGCAGATGGGTCTAAGCAAGTCGAACAGGGATTGGGTGAACTGAATGGCACCATGGCAGGAAAATCCGCTGACATCACCAAGCTAGCAGATGGAGCAGCCCAGGTCAGTAATGGATCAGGTCTCATTTATTCCTCGGTTAGTGGTAAGACTGGTGACATCAACACACTTGCAGATGGATCGAAGCAGGTTGAGGATGGGTTAGAGACTTTATCCGGAACGTTGAGTGGGAAGGCCAAGGATATTGAGGCTCTCGCTAAAGGAACTGAAGATCTTAAAGATGGATCAAATTATCTTTATTCCCAACTTAGTGGTAATAAAGACAAAATAAAAGAGTTGGCTAACGGGGGTACTGCTTTAAATAATGGAGTAAAAGAACTTAAACCAGGTACAGAAAATATGTTAGAAGGATTGAAGACTGCTCAAACTGGTATAAGTGAATTGAATAGTGGTGTTGATACGTTGATCAAAGGTAGTTCTGATCTTTCTAAAGGTATAACTTCATTAGGATCTCAAACTCCTGGATTAATAAAGGGCGCCAAAGATGTCGCAGATGGAATTGCATTACTTGAAACACAATTAGCACCTTTACTAGCAGGTAATAAGGAGATGAAAGAGAAAGTTGAAGCATTAAAAAATGGTGCCTTATCTGTTCATCAGGGAGCTACTAATGTTGATTATGTTATTAATGAACAAATTAAACCAGGTGCTGATTCATTGAAAACTGGGCTTTCTGGACAATTAAAACCTGGGGTAGAAAAATTAGCAGGTGGATTTAAAAGTCAACTTATTCCTGGCCAGGAGAAAATCGTTAAAGGAGCTTCTGAACTAGCGGTAGGTGCTGAACAAATTGAAGCTGGAACAGATTCAGTAAATACTAATTGGGGAGTTATTACTAATGGTGTTGGTGAAATTGATGGAGGACTTACCACAGTTGCAGCCGGTAACCAATCCGTTAACGATGGCTGGAAAACCGCAGTCACAGGTTCTAAGCAGTTGTATGATGGCTCCAAGCAAGTGGCTGAAGGAACAGAAACAGTAAACAGTGCATGGGGTACATTGTCGACATCTTTAAATACGTTGAAGAATGGTGCAGCTGAAGTGGCGGGTGGAAACGCTACTGTGAATGCAGGCTGGAAAACCGCTGTCGATGGATCTAAACAGTTACATGATGGCTCTATGCAAGTGGCAGATGGTAATGCCACTGTGAATTCAGGCTGGGGCACAATGAAGGATGGAGTAACTGAAATTGATAAGGGTGTTGGTCAAATTAAGGATGGTACCAAGGAGTTATCCAGCGGTTTAGGAGACGGAGCTGCAAAAACATCTGGCATCAACGCAACAGATGATACGATTAAAATGTTTTCTTCTCCGGTTGAGCTGGTAGATTCAAAAATTAATAGTTACCCATATTATCGTTACGCCAATGCACCCTATATCCTATCATTAGCATTATTTGTAGGTGTGTTATTAATGACATTGGTTGTAGGGGTTAGAAAACCGGCGGATGTGGCTGTATCTGGCTTCGCATGGTATGCAAGAAGATATGGATTCCTTGCTTTATTGGTGGTTGGTCAGGCCATTCTCCTTTCTGTCTTTACCATTTTCTTTGTAAATTCAGGGCTTGTGAATAGTCTATTACTCATCTTATTTGCTGTATTGGCGAGCATCTCCTTTCTGTCGATTGTTTTCTTCCTGGCTATGCTTGCAGGCAACATTGGCTTATTTATAGGTGTGGTGCTTCTGGTAATGCAACTCTCTACGACAGGATCTGCGTTGCCTATCGATATGCTCCCTGAATATCTACGGGATCTAAGCAATTTCTTACCGATGACCTATTCCATTGCAGGCTTCCGTGCCTTAGTATCACTGGATGACTTTGGTATGATGTTTGCTAATGGAACAATACTGCTAGTGTTCTTGGTTCTATTTACTGCCCTTTCCGCTGGATTATCCTTTTTCAAAAAGAAAGATTCTGCAGATGATCCAGAACTAGTAGTTTAACAACCTATTGTGAATCCCTTTTAGTAGAAGAATGCATTGTTTAATTGTATTCTATACTGAAAGGGATTTTTTTATGAACAGAGGGTCCGAACGGGGGAGAGATAAGATGAATCAGAAAATATTGCCAGCAACTTCGACTATGAAGGACTTTGAAAAATTTTTACAATCTGGTTTTAAAATAGGGGTTATTTTAGATACTCATATTGGACAAATCAAACATATTACCCAAATGGCCAAGGCGGCTGATAAACAACTGTTTTTCCATATCGATTTGATCAGTGGGCTTAAAAGTGATGAATATGGCACTCAGTTCCTTTGTCAGGAATTTAAACCTTATGGTGTCATATCTACAAAATCAGCAGTTATTCAAGAGGCGAAGAAACATCGAGCTATCGCTGTCCAACGAATTTTTATGATTGATAGTCATGCGCTTGAGCGTAGTTATAAGATAGTCAGAAAATCACAGCCCGATTATATAGAAGTCCTTCCAGGTGCACTTCCAAATATGATTAAAGAAGTTGCGGGAGAAATCAAATTGCCAATCTTTGCAGGGGGATTAATACGAACAGTTGAAGAAGCAGAAAAAGCGCTTAAAGCGGGAGCTGTATCTGTAACCTCATCCAAACGCGAACTTTGGCAGTATTTTGCAGGGGAATAATACATATTCCCTATTTTTTTCTTTTTATTTGACAGCGTTTACAATTAGTTTTACACTTTGGTTAAGTTAATAGGTATGTGAAAAGACATGGAGACACAGGTGGCCGTATTCCTTAAAGATAGGAATATTTTGGTAGGTCTGTTTCTCCATTTTTTCTTTATTAATAACAAGGGAGCTGGGAGAATTGACACCATTCTGGGGAGAAGTATTAGGTACAATGATTTTAATCGTTTTTGGAGCAGGCGTGTGTGCGGGAGCCAATTTGACTAAATCTTATGCAAAAGATGCAGGTTGGATCGTGATTACTATAGCATGGGGGCTTGGTGTTACACTTGGTGTTTTTGCGGTTGGTGGGATCAGCGGTGCTCATTTAAATCCTGCTGTCACATTTGGTCTAGCGTTTAGTGGGAATTTTGATTGGGCAGATGTACCTGGATATATTTTAGCGCAAATGATTGGAGCAATTATTGGAGCAACTCTTATCTATTTACAATACTTACCGCATTGGGAGGCGACTGAGGACCCAGGGACAAAATTAGGGGTTTTTGCAACTGGTCCTGCTATTCCTCACACATTTTCTAATTTATTAAGTGAGATAATTGGAACCTTTATTTTAGTGCTTGGCTTGCAGTTTATTGGAGCGAATGAATTTACGGAAGGATTAAATCCAATAGCAGTCGGTCTATTGATTGTTGGAATTGGTATGGCTCTCGGTGGAACCACAGGGTATGCTACCAATCCAGCGCGTGATTTGGGGCCGCGTATTGCACATGCGCTTCTTCCGATTGCTGGGAAAGGGCCATCTAATTGGGGATATGCCTGGATTCCGGTTGTAGGACCACTTCTAGGGGGATCTTTAGGGGCTTTGTTCCATAAAGCAGTCTTCAATAATACGGTGACAGGGTCTTTCTGGACAGTATTAGCTGCCACTGTAGCTATCCTTGTAATCGCTTATTTCATGACGAACAAGGATTCAGAACAAGCATTACGAAAAGCAAATAATCCAGCAAAAGCTAGGTTATAAGTTACTAACTTTATAGAAATCGATTATAATATAAAAATTAGTAGATGGGAGATGAAAAAAATGGAGAAATATATTTTATCAATTGATCAGGGAACAACCAGTTCCAGAGCTATTTTATTCAATAAAAAAGGGGAAATTGTACATAGTGCTCAAAAGGAATTTACACAATATTTTCCTAAGCCAGGCTGGGTGGAGCATAATGCAAGTGAAATTTGGGGATCAGTGCTTGCTGTTATCGCAGGGTGTCTTTCAGAATCGGGTATAGATGCTTCGGATATAGAAGGAATCGGAATCACAAATCAGCGTGAAACAGCAGTGGTTTGGAATAAAGAGACAGGCCAACCTGTTTATAATGCGATTGTTTGGCAATCCCGTCAAACAAGAGATATATGCGAGGAACTGAAAGAAGCTGGTCACAATGATCTATTTCATTCTAAAACTGGTTTATTAATAGATGCCTATTTTTCAGGAACAAAGGTTAAATGGATCCTGGATAATGTGGATGGAGCACGTGAATTAGCGAATGAAGGCAAATTGTTATTCGGAACAATTGATACATGGCTAATTTGGAAGCTATCCGGTGGTAAAGCGCATGTTACGGATTATTCCAATGCTTCAAGAACCATGATGTACAATATTTATGACCTACAATGGGATGATGAATTGCTGGAAATTTTAGATGTTCCAAAATCTATGCTTCCAGAGGTTCGTCAGTCATCTGAGGTTTATGCACAAACAATTGATTATCACTTCTTTGGTAAGAGTATACCAATTGCAGGTATTGCTGGTGACCAACAGGCAGCATTGTTTGGCCAGGCATGTTTTGAAAAAGGAATGGCTAAAAACACGTATGGAACAGGCTGTTTTATGCTAATGAATACAGGTGATAAACCAGTTAAATCGGAAAAAGGTTTATTGACGACTTTAGCTTGGGGATTAAATGGAAAAGTAGAATATGCGCTAGAAGGAAGTATCTTTGTAGCTGGTTCCGCAGTTCAATGGCTACGTGACGGGTTAAGAATGATTAAGGATGCAGCCGATACTGAAACATATTGCCGGGCAGTAGACTCTACGGATGGAGTATATGTCGTTCCTGCCTTCGTAGGTCTGGGTACACCATATTGGGACAGTGATGCAAGAGGTGCAGTCTTCGGTCTAACAAGAGGGACTACAAAGGATCATTTTATTAGGGCAACAGTTGAATCATTAGCCTACCAAACAAATGCTGTCCTTGATGCAATGGAAGAAGAATCAGGGATTAAATTGAAAACATTGCGTGCCGATGGTGGTGCAGTTAAAAATTCATTCTTAATGCAATTCCAGAGTGATATTTTAAATGTTCCGGTTGAAATACCAAAAATCAACGAAACGACTGCACTCGGAGCGGCCTACTTAGCGGGTCTTGCTGTTGGTTTCTGGGAAAGCCAGGAAGAAATTGCTTCCCAATGGATCATCGACAAATCATTTGAACCTACAATGGACCAAGAAAAGCGTACTGAACTGGTTGATGGTTGGGAAAGAGCAGTTGCAAGTACAAGAAGCTTTAAATCATAATTTAATATTGTAGAATTTTTCGCAAAAAATGATATACTGAAGATAAGTTAATATTAGGTTAGAGAAATCGAGAGACCGCGAGTACATTCCTTACAATGAGGGTAATGTATTTTGTGGTCTCTTTTTATTTATATTTATATAGTACTACCATTAGAGGAGGAACAAGAGTATGGGTTTAAATAGTTTAAATAGACATGAATATAAAAGTAAATTACAGAATACACATTTTGATGTTCTTGTAATAGGTGGCGGTATTACCGGGGCAGGGATTGCGTTGGATGCCGTTTCGAGAGGAATGAAGGTAGGACTTGTAGAAATGCAGGATTTTGCAGCCGGTACTTCAAGCCGTTCGACTAAACTGGTGCATGGAGGATTGCGTTATCTAAAACAAATGCAACTGGGAGTAGTGGCAGAGGTTGGGAAAGAAAGAGCGATCGTTTATGAAAACGGCCCTCATGTTACTACACCGGAATGGATGTTGCTGCCTTTCCATGAAGGGGGTACATTTGGTAAATTTACTACTTCTATTGGGTTGCGTATGTATGACTTTCTTGCAGGAGTGAAAAAAGAAGAACGTCGCACAATGCTAACAGAAGAAGAAACGATTGAAAAAGCCCCGTTGGTTAAAAGAGAAGGTTTAAAGGGCGGCGGCTATTATGTTGAATACAGAACAGATGATGCTCGCCTGACAATGGAAGTAATGAAAGAAGCGTTCGATCAAGGGGCCAGCTTGCTGAATTATGCCAAGGTGGAGGATTTAATTTATGAAAATGGAAAAATCGTTGGCGTAATCGTTAAGGATATGATGGATGGAGGCACCTTCGAGATTAAAGCGAGAAAAATCATTAATGCGACTGGTCCATGGGTAGATTTTATCCGTGAAAAAGATCATTCGAAAAAAGGTAAAGTACTACAGCATACTAAAGGTGTTCATGTGGTTATTGACCAATCTCGTTTCCCATTGAAACAAGCCGTCTATTTTGATACACCGGATGAAAGAATGGTCTTTGCTATACCTCGTGAAGGGAAAGCCTATGTTGGAACTACAGACACATTTTATGATCAAGATCCGGTTAGCCCGAAAATGACGGATCAAGACAGAGATTATATATTGGATGCCATTAACTATATGTTCCCTTCTGTTAATGTAACAAAAGAGGATGTTGAATCCAGTTGGGCTGGTGTTCGTCCTTTGATTATGGAAGAGGGTAAAGGTGCTTCAGAGATTTCCAGAAAAGATGAAACTTGGGTATCTGATTCCGGATTGATAACAATTGCGGGTGGAAAATTAACAGGTTATCGAAAAATGGCAGAAACAGTATTAGATTTAGTAGCGAAACAATTCAGGGATGAAGGGTATAAACATTTTAGCAATTGTTATACGGAAAAAATGCCGATTTCAGGCGGCCGAGTTGGTGGTTCAACCAAATTTAATTCTTATATTAGCAAAACAAAAGAAAAAGCAGCCGGCACTGGTTTGTCAGATGAAGAAGCAAGAGAGATTATTTCAAAATATGGATCAAATGCCCCAATCCTTTTTGAAATGGCACGCAAAAATAAAGAAAAAGCTAAAGAAATTGGATTGCCATTATCCGTGTTCACAAAATTGACCTATGCAATGGAATATGAAATGGCTTATACACCACTTGATTTCTTTAATCGCAGAACAGGCATGATTTTATTTGATATTGCACGTGTACATGAATATAAAGATCAAGTGATTTCATATATGAAACAAGTACTGCACTGGACGGATCAGCAGACAGAGGCTTATACAGAAGAGCTTGAAACTGAGCTGCATGATGCAGCTTATCCGAAAGCTGAGCCTATTATGAACTAATACGTATACGCGTAAATTTACCTCACAATCCATAAATACGGGTTGTGGGGTTTTTTTGAGATTCAATATAGTAAAAAAGGGGAATAGAGTGAAAAAGCCGAAATGATAGATAGATAAATTGGATTGGGGGCAGGTAAGATGGGTAATATTCAGGAAAACGCTCAACAGGAATGGATGATTTATACGGGTTCCTACGCAGAAGAAAATAGTGCTGGAATTCATTTGTTTAAATTGAATCTAAAAGAAAAAAAGCTGGAATTAATCGAGAAATATACGGGGATAGAAAACCCCTCGTATTTGGTTATAAATAAAGCTCAAACACATTTATATGCGGTAAGTGAAGTGGGATATGGAATGGTTGTTTCCTACGGAATCAATAGGCAGACAGATCAGTTAAGGGAACTGAATCGAAAAGCGACTAATGGAATGGCACCTTGTTATGTGAGCCTTAATGAAAATAACGACTGTTTATACATCAGCAATTATGGGGGCACGGTAACACAGATTGTTATCCAGGAGGATGGATCACTTGGTGAACATACAACAACAAATGAACATATCGGTTCAGGGGTTTGGGCAGATAGACAGGATGCTGCACATGCTCATTCTATCGTGCCAGTACCAGATTCTTCCGTTGTAGTGGCAGCTGATTTAGGTACAGATAAAATATATATATATGATGCAAATGATTTTACCAATATTGGGGAAATGTCTACTATTCCAGGTTCAGGTCCAAGGCATTTTGCTTTTCACCCAAATATGCCCATTATGTATGTGATCCAGGAATTAAGTAATACAATCGCTGTATTTGAACTAAATGAAGATCATGTTCCAACGTCTCTTTTGGGGGTTATCACCACTTTGCCGGATGATTACAAAGAGGAAAATACAGCGGCTGATTTGCATATTACTCCTGATGGTCAATTTTTATATGCCTCAAATCGAGGACATGACAGTATTGTCACGTATAAAGTTTCTGAGTCAGGTATGCCGGAAATTATGGCTTTTACACCTACCGAGGGAAAGGGACCGAGGAATTTTACATTAATAGACGAAGAAAATGTCATTATTGTAGCAAATGAGCAGACTGATTCATTAGTATTATTTGAAATCAATAAGGATGGAATTCCAACGTATACAGGAACTAGCGTACCATTACCGAAACCTGTTTGTGTTCAGGCAATAGCAAGAAAAAAAGAATAGTATATAAAAAGCTGGTTTGGATTTTTCCAAACCAGCTGTTATTTAATTAGATTGTTCTTTTGTGGATTGTATATAGGCTGTATAGATTCCTAAAACAATGATTGCCATTCCGCCATTTAACATGGCATACTGTATGTCCCATTGTCCTGTATACAAATTTTTAATAGACAATACGCTGATTAGTACAAGCATCAATGTAATTAAAATATTGTATGCCTTCATTCGTGAAACAACACCCCTTGAGTTAAAATTAACCTTTTATGAGTTTATTTTACTACGGATTTATGATTATTTTAAGTAAAATTTTGTCTATTATGTGATATTTTCCATGTGAGATCGATGAAATCATTAATCTAGTGTGTCAATTAGGTTTTCTATATTTTCTTTTTGTAAAGGTCCAATGGTTCGCTTACGGATAAGACCTTTAGAATCAATGAAATAACTGGTTGGGATGGTCATAATTCCATATAATTTCGCGGTATTACCCGATTTATCCAGTAAGATTGGATAGTTTATCTTATACATATCTTGGAAAGCGTGTACGGATTGTTCGTTTTTCTCTGCGTAGGTCATATTAATACTTAATACGATCATATTCTCTTTTTTATGTTCGGTATAGAAATCCTTTAGGTCTGGTATTTCTGATTTACAGGGTGGACACCAGCTTGCCCAAAAATTCAGTAGAATCTTTTGACCGCGATAATCTGAGAGACGTACTAAATGTCCATTTACTGTCTTTAACTCAAAATCTGGAGCGAATTGGCCCTCTTTGATGCCAGTTTGTTTCGTTACCGTTATGGATTCCTTAGGTACCGGCTCTTTGTGATTCGTAAAATAAATAGAAAAACCAATTAATAGTAGGAGTGGAGGAAGGAAAGCTAGTTGTTTTCTTTTCAATATGAATGCCACATCCTTCGAGTTTATAAGTTCGTATTGGTTAGTAGAAAGTATTTGCCAGTCTTGAAAAAAATAATCACAGATATCAAAAACGTGTTAAATTGTTTATAAAAATATGAATAAAGGTAAGAATCTAGTATGAGCTTTTAGGGAAATGAGGGAAGATAGATATGTTTTATATAGGTGTGGACATTGGCACCACAAGCACAAAGGCTGTTTTATTTTCGGAAGATTCAACCGTTATGGGTACCCATCATAAAGAGTATCCGTTAAACAGTCCTACTCCACTTATAGCAGAGCAAAATCCGGATGAGATTTTTCATGC
>JAZUQD010000286.1:0-2184 GCA_045605505.1 Pradoshia sp. | reverse complement strand
TTCCTCCAAAAATTTAATCTATATAAGATACGTTTAGACAGGAAATTTTATAGTAATAAGACAAACTTTTTGCTAAATCAAAACTTTTCGTTCTGAATTCAAACGTACAATTGCTTCCCTAATGATATTCGCAATTGGCCTATCATCACTTCTCATATATCTAAAAAGATTGAAGCAGATCCCATGAATAAATTTGAGGATTTCATGAGGGACATGTTAAATAGATAAAAATTCGTGGACAGTTTGTGGGCAGTTTTAAAATAACTTAGACTTATGTATTTGCCCACAAAAATAAAAAACCCTCAATACCAATGGTATCAAGGGTTTCATTTTGATTAATACATTTGAATGTATTGTTCTCTTTCCCATGGGTGAACTTGGGTGCGGAACATATCCCATTCAATCTCTTTCGCTTCAATAAAGTGTTCAAGAATGTGATCACCAAGACCTTGCATGATGACAGGGTTTTTTTGTAATTCGACTAATGCTTGGTACAAAGTAGCCGGTAGATCTTTTATTCCTTCTTCTTCACGTTCTTCAGCTGACATTACATAGATATTGCGATCAATTGGAGCTGGAGCTTTTTTCTGATTTCTAATTCCGTCAAGACCGGCACTTAGTAATACAGCCATCGCTAGGTATGGATTGGCAGTTGGGTCAACGGAACGAACCTCAACACGTGTGCTTAATCCACGTGAAGCTGGAATACGGATTAAAGGACTGCGGTTACGAGCAGACCAAGCCACATAACAAGGCGCTTCGTATCCAGGTACTAAACGTTTGTATGAGTTAACTGTTGGATTAGTTACGGCTGTGAACGCAGGTGCATGTTCAATGATACCAGCGATGAATTGACGAGCTGTATCGCTCAATTCAATATCTCCCTTTGTATCATAGAATGCGTTTTTCCCATCAGAGAATAAAGATAAGTTCATGTGCATTCCCGAACCATTCACGCCAAACAATGGTTTTGCCATGAAGGTTGCGTGTAAGCCATGTTTACGTGCAATCGTTTTTACAACCAATTTGAATGTTTGGATTTGGTCACATGCTGTGATAGCATCTGCATATTTAAAATCAATCTCATGTTGTCCAGGAGCTACCTCATGGTGAGAAGCTTCAATTTCAAATCCCATTTCTTCAAGTTCAAGAACAATATCACGACGGCAGTTTTCACCTAAGTCTGTAGGAGCAAGGTCAAAATATCCACCTTTATCATTCAACTCTAAAGTTGGTTCCCCTGCTGGATCTAGTTTAAATAAGAAAAATTCCGGTTCAGGTCCCAAATTGAAGTCTGTGAAGCCAAGCTCTTTCATTTCTTCCAACACACGTTTTAAATTAGCACGCGGGTCCCCAGAGAATGGCGTTCCATCTGGATTGTAAATGTCACAGATTAGACGAGCCACTTTTCCTTTTTCAGCAGTCCAAGGGAAGACTACCCATGTATCAAGATCCGGATATAACAACATATCAGATTCTTCAATACGTACGAATCCTTCGATTGATGAACCATCAAACATCATTTTATTTTCTAATGCTTTATCCAGCTGACTTACAGGAATTTCAACATTTTTAATTGTTCCCAGAATGTCAGTAAATTGCAGTCGAATGAACTTAACGTTTTCTTCTTTCGCTAACTTTCTAATGTCCTCAGCAGTGTATTTCCCCATCTTCTTCGTCCTCCTTGAATAATAAAGCTTTTTTATATTTTAATTTTTAATGAAAAAAACGATGCATATCACCAGATTGATTGCTGCCTCTTGTTGTAAAGCGGCCAGCCTTTAAAATTTCATCACGCAGCAATTTTCTTAATTGCGCATTAGTCAATTCTGGTTTTGGTTGTACTTTTGATTGTTCCTCTTTATCTATTGTTTCAGTTGGCTCCAATTCAGATAATCCAAGAATTTTTTTAATCCCAGCCATATTTATGCCTTGATCAAGTAATTCTTTAATTTCCAAAAGACGATCAATATCGTTTAATGAAAACATCCTTCGATTTCCATCTGTTCTGGCAGGATGAACCAATTGGTGCTCTTCATAATAGCGGATTTGACGTGCAGTTAAATCGGTCAGCTGCATGACAATACTTATTGGAAAAAGTGGCATCGTTCTTCTGATGTTACCGCTCACCACTGTATCCCCCTTCAATATCTCTTATTGATATTGTTAGTTTATGCCATGTAA
>JAZUQD010000285.1:0-6171 GCA_045605505.1 Pradoshia sp. | reverse complement strand
ATCCAGTATACCAAGAAATAAAAGGGGATCATTATGCTGCATGTCATCTCCATGGTGAACATGACAGCAATGATAATAAACAAATATAAGAGGGGGTTTCATATGAAAAAGCTTTTATTGGCTATGGTCAGTGTTCTAATGTTAAGCGTTGTACTGGCAGCATGTAGTTCTGGCGACAAGGAGACTGAGGGTGGTGGCAGTGAAAAGAAGGGAAATACGAAGGATACACTTGTTTTTGGACGTGGCGGTGATTCCACTTCGCTAGATCCAATCACAACAACCGAAGGAGAGTCATTTAAAGTCACAATTAACATTTTTGATACACTGTTAACTTACGGTAAACAGGATACGACGCTGCAGCCTGGATTAGCTGAAAAATGGGAGGCTTCTGATGATGGTCTTTCATATACGTTTACATTGAAAAAAGGCGTTAAGTTTCATGATGGTACTGATTTTAATGCAGAAGCAGTTGTATTCAACTTTAATAGATGGATGAATGGAGATGCTGATCAATTCCCTTATTACAGCATGTTTGGCGGCTATAAAAAGGATGAAGGGCATGTCATTAAGGAAGTAAAAGCGGTTGATGAAACAACTGTTCAATTTACATTGAAGCGTCCTCAGGCGACTTTCCTTAAAAACATCGCAATGAGCTGTTTTGGAATTGCCAGCCCTACTGCAGTTGAAAAAGATGGCGATAAATTCCGGGAAAACCCGGTTGGTACTGGTCCTTATAAATTTAAAGAAAAAGCAAATGACAAAATCGTGATTGAAAAGAATGAAGACTATTATGTAGATGGTGAGCCAAAATTAAAGACAATTATTTTCCGTACAATTCCTGATAACTCCGCTCGATTGAATGCATTAACAAGCGGTGAAATTGATTTAATGGATGGTGTTAATCCATCAGATCTTGAAACCATTAAAGGGAATTCAGCTATTCAGGCAATTGAACGGCCTTCCATGAATATAGGATATTTGGGCTTTAATGTTACGAAGAAACCTTTTGATAATCCAAAGGTGCGTCAGGCTTTAAGCCATGCTGTTGATAAGCAAGCTATCATTGACGCTTTCTATTTAGGAATGGCAGAACCAGCAAAAAATCCTCTGCCGGATTCTGTTGAAGGCTATAATGATGAAATTCAGGATTATGAATTTGATTTAGATAAAGCAAAAGAATTATTAAAAGAAGCTGGTTATCCAGATGGATTTACAATGGATCTTTGGGCTATGCCAGTTCCGCGTCCATATATACCAGAGGGTAAGAAAATTGCAGAAGCAATCCAGGCAAATTTCGCGAAAATAGGAGTTAAAGCAGAAATTCAGACGGTAGAATGGGCCACATACCTTGAGAAAGCAACAGCTGGTGAATTCCCGGCCTATATGCTTGGCTGGACAGGTGATAATGGAGACCCTGATAACTTTATCTATACATTGCTTGATAAAGACTCAATTGGTTCCAATAACTATTCCTATTATGCGAATGATAAGCTCCATGACATTTTAATTGAAGCGCAGACAATCGTTGATCAGGATAAACGGAATGAGCTTTATAAACAAGCTCAGGAAATTATTCATGAAGATGCGCCATGGATTCCATTAGTGCACTCAACACCTTTATTGGCAGCATCAGCTGATTTAACAGGACTTGTACCGCATCCTACGGGATCCGATATTTTAAAAAATGTAGAATTTAAGTAAAACTGCGTTAAGTAAGGGCGCCTTTACATGGATGATTCATATAAGGGCGCCTGTTTATTATGGGGGTGCATACAGATGTTTTCTTATACAATGAAAAGGATTCTGTCTGTTATACCGGTTCTGTTTGGAATGACGTTGATTGTATTTGCCATCGTCAGAGCCATTCCTGGAGATCCGGCACAGGTTATATTAGGACAAAGGGCAACAAAGGAGTCCATTGCCGTATTAACTCAGGAGCTTGGATTGGATAAAGCCTGGTATGTTCAATACATAGATTATATTAAGAATTTGTTTACTGGTGATTTAGGTACTTCTATTAGAACAAATGCTGAGATTACTAATGAGATTTGGCCGTATATTGCTGCTACTCTTGAGTTAACGTTTGTAGCGATGATCATTGCCATCGTCATCGGTGTAAATGCGGGCATCATCAGTGCGTGGTTTTCAAATTCTTGGTTTGATTATTTAGCGATGATCTTAGCTTTAATAGGGGTATCCATGCCCATTTTTTGGCTTGGGTTAATGGAGCAGTGGGCATTTTCATTGCAGCTGGGCTGGTTACCGACTACTGGACGTGAAGATATCAGAGATCCAATCAATGCGATCACTAATCTATATTTGGTGGATACGTTGCTGCAAGGAGATTTTGACCAATTTATTGTCACTATCAAGCATTTGATTATGCCGAGTATCGCGTTAGCAACTATTCCAATGGCTATTATTGCAAGAATGACAAGATCAACTATGCTGGAAGTTATGCAATCAGATTTTATACGTACAGCTCGTGCTAAGGGTGTCAGTATGTTTTGGGTGGTGTACAAGCACTCCTTAAAAAATGCATTTATTCCGGTTTTAACTGTCATAGGGCTGCAAACTGGTTTACTTCTTGGAGGAGCCATTTTGACCGAAACCATTTTTGCTTGGCCAGGTATAGGCAGATATTTATATGAAGCGATAGGCTATCGGGATTATCCAGTGATTCAGTCCGGTATTTTACTGATTGCTGCCGCATTTGTTTTTATTAATTTAGTTGTCGACCTCCTTTATGCATTGGTCGATCCACGAATTAAATACTCCAAATAGGAAGGGTGGTGTAAGGCATTGGGGGAATTGGTACGAAATACAGATGAAACACCATTGGTAATAGAAGAAAAAGTGATTTCTCCATGGGGAGAAGCATGGGCTGCCTTTAAGCGTAACCGTTTGGCAATGGTAGGCCTGGGAATTGTTCTATTCTTTATTTTATTGGCCTTATTAGCTCCGATTATTGCTCCTTATGGATTTAAGGAGGTTAATTTAGCCGACCGTTTAAAACCGCCATCTGCCGAGCATTGGTTTGGAACAGATGACTTTGGGAGAGATATCCTTTCACGTATATTATATGGGGCACGGATATCCTTATCGGTTGGTTTCTTCTCAGTATTGGGTTCTGTCATTGTTGGTTCGTTGCTGGGACTTGTTGCCGGATATTATGGTGGATGGATTGATACGATTATTTCACGTTTTTTTGATATCCTTCTTGCCTTTCCAAGTATCTTATTAGCCATTGCGATTATTTCTATTTTAGGGCCGTCTCTGCAAAATGCCCTGATTGCCATTGCAATTATAAACGTACCGAATTTTGGGCGTCTCATAAGATCAAGAGTACTGAGTGTGAAACAAGAAGAATATGTGATGGCAGCAAGCGCAATAGGTATGAAGGATTCAAGAATTATCTTTCGTCACATCTTACCGAACAGCATGACACCAATCATTGTTCAAGCTACTTTGGCCATTGCAACAGCAATTATTGAAGCAGCAGCGCTTGGGTTTCTCGGATTGGGAGCCCAAGCACCAACACCTGAGTGGGGGAAAATGTTGGCGGATTCGAAAGGGTTTTTAGTTCAGGCTCCGGGTACACTTTTCTTTCCAGGTTTAGCGATCATGTTAACTGTGCTTGGATTTAATTTATTAGGTGATGGGTTGAGAGATGCTCTGGATCCTAAAATGAAACAGCGTTAGGTTGTAAATAAAGAACAGTAAAACTCCCAATTGTTCGGTAGGACGGCAATTGGGAGTTTTTTTGTGTGTATGTATGGAAAACCACCTCGATTGAACGATCCATTCAAGGAGTAAACCCATTATGTATATTTGAAATATCCTCAAGCTAATGCACATATACATACTAAATAGACTGCAGGCATAGGAGGGTTAAAGGATGAGCCATAATGAAATCAAGGGTCCATTGCCGGCAAATGCCTGGCTTGACAAGGAACAACTCATGATACGATTAAGTGAAGAAGAAATAGTAGAAATTGACGATTTTTTTACAAACGTTGGAACAAAGGAAGTGAATCAGCTAAAGGAATATCATACGGAAAATAGAGAAAATTCACATGAAGGCCATGATAAGGAGGAAATACCGTTACAGCAACCGCCTCTATTAAGCTTTGGTACTGAAAAAAAGCATGCGATAGAACCGCCAAAAGAACAGGAATCTAATTTTTCGGAAGCCCTTGATACGAATGGAAAGATGAAGCGGAAACGTATTGAAGAAATGTCAAAGGATGAGTTGGTGGCTTATTTGGAAAAAATGCCGACGCTCATGCCGAGCCCTGTGTGTGATTTTATAATCGAAGATGGAAAGAGATTGAGGGGGACCGTTGAAAAAGTTAAAGGAGAATATGTCTATATTAAAGTTGCATTCGGGAAGAAATGGATCAAATACACATTGCGGCAAATAAAAGATATAAAGATCGTTCGATTTTAATAACCAAGCAAATTAGTTTTCATATTTTCTGGTTATTTGTATTAGACAAACCTTCCCTTTCTACATACTTATACTATATGAGTCCTAATCAGGGAAGGAGGACCTTTTTATGAAAATACAAAAACAAACAGCAACCGAAATCAAGAAAACACTATCAAAGCAAAAGAAAAAAAATTGTGGATGTACGAAAAATAAAAAGAGAAGCCGTTTACAACCGTAACCCTGCTGTTTAGTCAGCGGGCTTTTTTTATTTGGATATTTCTAACATATTCAAGTGAGTTTCCCTAAAATAAGTGGATAAAAAGCAGCTTTTTACAAACAATACAGGAAAATGATTTCAATATGAAGTGAGGGGGTGAAAAATGCTATGCATAAGAGGATTGCTTCATTTTTAGCCATAGCAATGTTTTTCACAATGGTAAGTGGGTGTTCCGGTGATTCAAGCAGTAAGGAAGCCAGAATGTCGCTTATTCAGTCTGTGGACCAAGACCCGGTCTACCTTGGTGATCATTCAAAGGCACCATTAGAAGAAATAAAAAAGAAAGTAGCTTCCCATAAAGAAATTTATGATGTGGCTGTTGTCCAAAAGGATAAAGATATTTTGGTGGCGTACAAGGTTAAGCATATGCAGCGTTTTCGCATGAAAAGTATTGAAAGTAAGTTGGATAAGGAATTAAAGAAAAACTTTAAATCCTTTAATTTCACTGTATCAAGTGATATGAAAATATTTCTTGAAACAGTCGAGTTGATTGTGAACGTGAAGGATAAAGGATACCCCAAGAAAAAAGCTGGAAAATGGTTTGATAAAATAATGAAACTACAAAAGGATATGGCATAGGCAGGTGTACATATGGCAAATAAAAAGAAAAAAAAACTAACCCCTGAACAACAAAAATATAAAAAGCTTGAACAAAAATATGAAGCAAAACGCCCTGTTGTAAAGAATTGTATTAAGGCATTTTTTGTAGGCGGGCTATTTTGTCTTCTAGGACAAGCTATTACGTATATGTATATATTTTATTTTAACTTTACTGAACAAACAGCCAGTAACCCCACTGTGGCAACGATGATATTTTTATCGATGTTATTAACAGGCTTTGGGGTTTACGATCGGATTGGTCAATTTGCTGGAGCGGGAAGTGCTGTTCCGGTTACGGGATTTGGGAATTCAGTTATTTCAGCAGCAATTGAGCATAGAACAGAAGGATTTGTGCTTGGGGTAGGAGGAAATATATTTAAATTGGCTGGAACTGTAATCCTATATGGTGTTTTTTCAGCATTTGTCGTTGCATTAATAAAGCAAATCTATCTAATGGTTATAGGAGGTTAATATGCTAACTGGTAAACAAACTTGGATATTAGAAAATCAACCGGTCATTTCCTCCACAGGCGTGGCTGTTGGACCATTTGAAGGCAACGGCAATTTAGCAGATGATTTTGATATCATTCATGATAACCTTTGGCTCAATGAAGATTCATATGAGAAAGCAAGTCGTGTATTACTAGAAGAAGCCGCTCAAACAGCTTTGGAAAAAAAGAACCTGAAAACACTTGATATCCAGTATTTCTTTGCTGGTGACCTAATCAACCAAATCACACCCACCAGCTTTGCAGCCCGAACATTGGGAATACCGTACTTGGGTTTATTCGGTGCATGCTCAACAACCACGGAAGGCTTGGCACTTGCGTCCTTTATTGTTAATTACGGTGGTGCCAATAAA
>JAZUQD010000284.1:0-5742 GCA_045605505.1 Pradoshia sp. | reverse complement strand
GTATGCAACTAATTCTGCTGTATATATACTATAAATTTTTTGGTAATAATGCTTAGTAGTCAAAGAGTTTTCACCGCCAATTCTATAAGCCTTCACTAACCATCTATACATTCTATGTAGGGCACGTCCAAAATAGTAATTAGAAATAAAAAAAGACCCGGCAAAATAGATGCCCGCAGTCTTATTTTAAGGATCTTATTTCAATATTCGAATGGTTAACGGGATGCGGTAATAATGCCCATAATATGCCTTTATTGCAGCAACGATGGTAAATACCAATACATAAATTCCAATCAGCCATGCAATGATAAAACCAAGTCCGATAAACATCAATATAAAGGCTATAAAGGTGTAAATGGTATAGCTGATTAAGAAGTTGAAATATTCCTTCCCGTGATAATCAATAAATTCAGAATCACTCTTCTTAATTAACCATATAGCGAGCGGTCCAATCAGCACAAAGAAAAAACTGCTCAAATAGATCGCCATTGCCCATAATTTATCATTTGTATTTTGCACTTGTGTTAAACCTCCAGTGTTCTAATTCTCTATATAGTTTAATACGATTCAATTCCCTGCAAGGTTTCAAAACTTACATGATTTCTTTGATTGCCTCATACACTCTATACATATATAAAGACAAGTCTACAATTTGACTTTATAACCTGTAAGAGGGAGCTGGTAAATTTGTTTGAAGAATGGAAAGCAATCGTACTTGGGATCATTCAGGGTTTGACAGAATTTTTACCTATCTCAAGTACTGGTCACTTATATTTGGGTAGGCATTTATTCGGTCTGGATGAGGCTGGATTATTGTTGGATACCATGCTGCATACAGGTACACTTCTTGCTTTACTCGTCTTTTATTGGCATGAAATAGTAAAGCTACTTAAAAATCCTTTTTCTAAACTGACGTTGCTTTTGTTGCTCGGAACAATCCCTGCCGTTTTGGCAGGTGTGCTCTTTAATGATTATTTCGAGAGCATCTCTAAGTCTGGAATTACAATCGGCTGGGAATTCCTTATAACAGGATTGGTCTTATGGTACGCAGATATTATGCCCAAACAAGACAAAAATTTAGTGAACATGACGTATAAACAGGCATTATTTATTGGAAGCTTCCAAGCAGCCGCTATTTTCCCTGCAATCTCCCGCTCCGGTTTTACCATGGCAGCTGGCCTTATGAGCGGACTAAATCGCGAAACCGCAGCCTATTTTTCCTTCCTCCTCTCCATACCTGTAATATTTGGAGGAATATTATTTAAAAGTAGAGATTTAGTGACAGGACCGGTCGAAGCTATTTCATTTCAAGGATTATTTCTCGGTACCATTTTTTCGGCTCTTTTTGGGTATCTAGCTGTTTCCTGGATGATTAAGTACATTAAAAACCACTCATTAAAGCCTTTTGCTATCTATGTCATCCTATTGGGAATTGTGATATTGATCCTTCAGTACCTCCATATTTTTTAATGTTTTTTGGGGATCAAACGATTAAAAATGACGTTTAAAAAATGTACAAAAATGACGATAAAAAACTATTTCATTTTACTAAAAAATCTTGTATGATACTCTCAGAAATACTTTATTTCAAAAACCGTATAAGCAAAAATTAGGGAAGGCAAATGGTGCGCCACCAGTAATGGTTCTAGTGGGTTCGATTCCCACCCCGAAATTTTTTGATAGTACATTTATTAAAAAATTTCGAGGGGAAATCGCAGTTAGCGGCTGCCCTCATACGGAGGGATCTGTATGTTGAAAAAACGTGATTTATCAGACTGTCCTGTTTTATTTGAATTAATGATTCACCCTGATGTCTTCCCTTTTGTGCGCCATAAAACGCAGCAATATGAAGAATATCTCTTCCTTACTAAACAAATGATTGAAGCTGAAGAGAGAGGCGAACTAATTTCACGGACCATCCTCGATGAATGGGGAAATCCGATTGGTACCATTACCCTTTATGATGTATCCAATCAAGCTGGATTTCTAGGGACATGGTTAGGGAAGCCTTATCATGGTAAAGGATATAATCAATTGGCCAAACAGCATTTCTTTGAAGAATTATTTTTTGAGCTTGATATTGAAACGATTTTTCTCAGAATCAAGAAAGAAAACATCCGATCTCTCAAAGCAGCTCAAAAGATGCCTTATACCATGCTTGCTAATGACAGTCGCAAGGCATTGTATGAGGAAATCAATTCAGGGGCGTACTCATTTGATTTATTTGAGATTACGAAGGATCACTTTACCTTATCTCAAATGCGGCAACCAACAGAGGTTTCTGTATTCGATCTAAAAGAAGCTTAAAAAAAACAGGTGTTATGCCCGTCTTGTTATAGACCGTGCATACACCTTTTTTAGATTCCTGGCTTCACTCATTTTTTTGCCAGCACTTGTTGTTCATATAACTTTTTAAGGATATACGTTTTATATAATTCTAGCTTTTTCCTTTCAATTGGATGCCTTCTTATTCCGTTTTCTTTAAGCTTGGCTACATACCAGCCCTTCGAACCTGTGTATGCCATTCTGTTCCCCCACTCCATTCATTTCTTACCCCAATATATGAGTGAATTTAATAATTATGACAGCACAACGGAATAATAGAATGCCTGTCTTATTTCAGAATGATTTATGGTATAATTTTTTTCATTGTCATACTTACGAGCACGGAGGCATTATATTATGAACTTATCTATTTTTACTAAGGAGAATTTCTCAAGAATCATTTCGGTCTTCTTTCCGATTTTGATTACGCAGCTGGGTCTGTTTGCTATCAGCTTTTTTGACACGTTTATGTCCGGAAAAGCCAGTCCGGAAGATTTAGCAGGGGTAGCCATAGGCACCTCTATATGGAGTCCCTTCTATAATGGCTTTGCCGGGATTTTACTAGGTGTTACGCCAATAGTGGCCCATCTGATTGGTGCTAAGGAAAAAACAGGCAAAATACGGTTTTCCGTAATGCAGGCTATCTATGTAGCTGTTGCGATGTCTCTCATTCTGATTGGTGCAGGTGCCTTAGTGCTCAAACCATTATTAACAAGTATGAACCTCGAGCCGAATGTATATCGAATTGCTCACGGCTATTTAGTCGCTTTGGCATTTGGGATCTTGCCGGTTATGATCTATAATGTCCTGCGGTCTTTTATAGACGCACTTGGCAAAACCACGGTTTCTATGTTAATTACCCTTATAGCCATCCCTGTCAATGTTATTCTTAACTATATGTTTATATATGGAAAGTTAGGCGTCCCAGCATTTGGAGGGATTGGGGCTGGTATCGCTGCATCCATTACTTATTGGGTCATTACCTTGGTTGCGGCAGTATTTATTATGAGGGTACAACCTTTTTCCGGTTTTGGTATTTTAAAATCTTGGCCGTTGCCTGCCTTTAAGGAATGGCTTGAATTAATGAAGATCGGATTTCCAATCGGTATGTCCATCTTTTTTGAAACCAGTATCTTTGCAGCCGTTACGTTGGCTATGAGCTCTTATGACACGATTACGATTGCATCACATCAGGCTGCCATGAACTTCTCCTCTTTCTTGTACATGGTCCCATTAAGCTTTGCGATGGCATTGACCATCATTGTTGGCCATGAGGCAGGAGCGAAAAATTATAAAGCAGCTAGAGAATATACGTTTCTCGGTGTTTTTTGTGCGATTGGTTTTGCGGGAATCAGTGCTATATTCTTATTTATTTTCAGAGATTATATTGCTCTTCTTTATACAAACGATCCTGTTGTCGCTTCATTAACAGCGCAATTCTTAATTTACGCGATCTTCTTCCAGCTTTCCGATGCACTGCAGGCCCCAATCCAGGGTGCCCTGAGAGGCTATAAAGATGTGAATATTACGTTCTTTATGTCGCTTTTATCCTATTGGATAATAGGGTTACCGCTTGGCATTTTCCTTGCAAATAATACGAATTTAGATGCATTCGGTTATTGGATTGGATTAATCTCAGGCTTAGCAGCAGGTGCAACTGGGCTAACAATCCGATTATTGTATGTACAAAAAAGAAAATTCGTCCACAAACTAAATTAACCTATTCTTCTATTATTACGAAAAAAGTTCGCTTGGATTCAAGCGAACTTTCAGACTGTAGATAAATCCCTTATTTAGGGACCTTGCTACAGTTTTTTGTTTTCGCTATTCTTTCCTATTCGGTTAACGCTATTTTCCGCATAATGGGCTCGCTTTCCGCGGGCAAGCATCAAGCCTCCTCGCGCTCTGCGCTGCGGGGTCTTGATTAGCTTGTTCTTCTCGCAGGAGTCTCACCCATTCTGCAGAAAATAGGATACTGCTTCATATATGAGTTTCCACGGTATAAGGCAGAATTTGTGTATGATGAGTAATTCAACTGTAATCTTTGTCCGGAGGGACAAGAGCTGACGTATTATCGTACGACGACGAAAGAAGGATAGCGGCAATACAGCTCCAATCCTCTTCAATGTGTGAACTGCCCACTTCCTTAGATGAGGTCGGTGTATCCCTCGTGAAAAAGCGAAAAAAGAAGGAATTCAGAAATTGTTCCCTTAAGGGCCATTCTGAATTCCTTTTGTCTACAATCTGAAAGTTCGCTTGGATTCAAGCGAGCTTTTTCTAGTTACTATTCATTGTGATGAATTCAAATCATCTAAGGGACACAAAAAAATGACACATAGAAATATGTCATTTTAGTCTTACTTTCATCTTATCTGCTTTTAGACAATACGTCCTGCCCACCTGTCACCGGTATTACCGTACCTGTAATAAAGTCAGATTCTTCGGTACACAAAAAGGAAATGACGCGTGCTATGTCACCACCGGTTCCCGGCCTTCCAACAGGAACCTTATTAGAAACTACTCCTTCATCCACACGAAAGCTTTCCTTCCAAGGATCCACAATATCTCCCGGACAGACCATATTGGCCGTAATTCCATACTCCGCTTCTTCCATTGCCAAAGTCTTTGTTAATGAGGTCAATCCCGTTTTGGCTGCAGCAAAAGCCGAACGATATTTCCAACCTGGTGAGTGGTCAGACTGATCAAATCCCATTGTAATAATTCTGCCCCATTTATTTGCACGCATATAAGGAATTGCCGCACTGGCTAAATAGAACATACTTGATAAATTACCATTAATCAGATATTCCCATTCCTCATCTGTATATTCCAGCATTGATTTTCGTTCCTGTATATATGGACCCGCATTATGTATAAGGATATCTATTCCATCGCATAATTCATAACATTTATGAATAAGATCGCGATGGTTTTCTCGAATCGTTACATCATATGGTAAAGCATATGCTTTCACTTTGTAGGTTTGGGCCAAATCCTTCATATCTTGAATAGCCTTGGCTTGATTCTCTCGATAGGTCGTAATCACATTTATCCCATCTTTAGCTAATTGCCTTGCTGTAGCTTTGCCTAATCCTCTTGCTGAACCAGTAATTAAAGCCGTTTTTCGAGTCAACTTCTTCCCCCCTACAGGCAGTATTTACTATATCTATTATACATGGAATACATACAATTCCGTTAATCAAAAGCTGTTTATACATTAACGATTATCGTCCCGATCGCATATAGTATGTTAACCTAATATGTCTGTAAAAGTTGAGGTGATTAATTGTTTCCATGGGACCTTTTTTCAAAAAATGAGAATCAAAAGCCGGATTGGATGAAGTTTATTAATCAGTCAGGTATGGAAAAGCAGATGGAACAATTATTCTCTATGCTTTCACCTGAACAATTAGGAGG
>JAZUQD010000283.1:0-1547 GCA_045605505.1 Pradoshia sp. | reverse complement strand
TGATAGAGTTGGCCAGTTCTTCACTCGGACTGTCCTTTAACAAATACCCGCGTACATCTGCTTTTCGTGCCCTTTCAAAATAACCGGATCTTGCAAAGGTTGTCAGTATAATGACTTTGCATGCGCTACCTTTTAATTCTTCTGCAACATCAAGTCCGCTTTTACCAGGCATTTCTATATCCATCACACAAACATCCGGCTCATGCTGATTGATCATGGATATAGCTTCCTCTCCATTTTTCGCTTTACCAACCACCGTCATATCTGGTTCTAAATCTAACAATGCGCCTAATGCACCAAGCAGCATTCGTTGATCTTCAGCTATTACGATTTTAATCATGCCATTACCTCCTGCTGAACGTTCCGCTCTATCAGTGGAATTTTAAAAATTAACTCTGTTCCTGAATTAACCCGAATATCAAGGCTTCCATTCACAAATTCAAGCCGTTCCCTAATTCCCTTTAAGCCATTCCCTTTACCCATTTCTTTTTCAACAATTCCTGTTCCATTATCCTGAATAACCATCGTTAATTCTGTATGCGTTTTTTTAATATCCAGTCTGCATTCATTGGCTCTGCTATGCTTTACGATGTTAGTGATAGCTTCCTTTAAACACATACTCAATACATTTTCCACAAGCAACGGAATTTTTTGGATACTCTCTTCCCCTTCAACATAAAATTCCATTTGAGCTGCTCTCAATATTTGCTTGATACGGATTAATTCATCCTCCATTTTGGTGCCCCTCATATCAGCTACAATTTCACGTACTTCTTTTAATGCGGTTCTTGCAGTAACTTGAATATCTTTCAATTCATTCTTTGCCTGATCCGGATTTATTTGTATCAGCTTACCAGCCAAATCACTTTTCAATCCGATTAACGAGAGTTTCTGACCAAGGATATCATGTAAGTCTCTTGCAATTCGCTGGCGTTCCTGAAGCTTAATTAAATCTGATATTTGTTTGTGAGCATCTTTCAGCTCAGCCTCAAGTCTTTCTCTTTTGTGATTATTATAGGAGCTCAGGGGCAATAAAATGACACCAATTACACATATTAAAATAAAAGGAAATTGCGAAAAGAAGAGTGGATTTTGATTAATGAATCCCCAATTAACCGTCAGTACTGTGCCACCAACATGGATACCATATAAAATAAAGAAGCCTACCCTATTTTCTACATTTCCAATATAGTAAGCCAGAAAAAGTGAAAAATAAACAAATCCAAAAATTAATGACATAGCTATACAAATTGCCATTTGGATTCCTACCCAGAAATAAACAAATCCATCTTTTGAAATGGCTGAAATACGATTACTAATAAAAAATAGCAGAATAAGAATGACTCCTGACACCATCATAAAAATAGATTTTGTGTGGAAAATGAAGTAGAAAGGGAGGATGCTAAATACGAGCCAAATATAAAGATTCAGCCCCTTATTAGTTGGAAATAACTGATTCAAAGCATTCAATTGTTACCTCCCCCTCCATTAATTTTACTACAGCATATAGCAGTAAATTAAAAAAATACAGTAAATTTACTGTATTT
>JAZUQD010000282.1:0-3392 GCA_045605505.1 Pradoshia sp. | reverse complement strand
CATGGATCTGCATGTTTGTCGCGAGGACTTTTGAATGCACTATAGATGATATTATAGATAATCAATCCAAAGCCGATTGCTAACCCTACGGCTCCAATACTTGCTGTCAAATTCAGTGGGCCATAGCCTGTCGCTTCAGAATAGGTATACATCCGGCGCGCCATACCATCCAGACCTAAATAGAATAGAGGCAGGAATGTTACATTAAAGAATATCGCAATCAGCCAAAAACTAATTTTTCCGATTTTTTCATTTAAGCGGAAACCGAAAACTTTCGGGAACCAATAATAAGTACCTGCAATCATTCCAAAAACAGTACCCGGAATTAATACATAATGGAAATGGGCAACTAGGAACATGGTATTATGGTACTGATAATCCGCACTTGACATTGCGAGCATAACGCCCGTTACTCCACCGATTGTAAAAATCGGTATAAAGGCCAGTGAGAATAGCATGGCTGTAGGGAATACAATTTTTCCTTTTCGTAGAGTAAACAGCCAGTTGAAAATCTTAATACCGGTTGGTACAGAAATAGCCATCGTAGCAATCGCGAATATGCTATTAACTGTTGCATTGTGGCCCATTGTATAGAAGTGATGGGTCCATACAAGGAATGATAGTAAAGAGATGGCAATCATACTGAATACCATTGATTTATATCCATAAAGGTTTTTGCGTGCGAAAGTAGAAATGACATCACTAAAAATACCGAAAGCAGGCAAGATAACGATGTATACCTCAGGATGTCCCCAGAACCAAAAATTGTTTGCCCAAAGCATATCCATACCACCGTTTGTAGTAGAGAAAAATTGTGTCCCAAATAATCGATCAAACATCATTTGGGCGAGTGACACGGTGAAGGTAGGGAAAGCGAACAAAATAATAATACATGTAATCAAAGCAGACCAAGTAAATGCGGGCATTTTCCACATGGACATACCTGGTGCTCTCATTTTTATAATAGTTACGATAAAATTAATCCCCGTCATCAGTGTACCGAGACCGGATAACTGGATGGCGATTGAATAATAATTGTGTCCAACAGTCGGGCTAAATTCATTACTTGCCAGAGGGAAGTAGGCGCTCCAGCCTGCATCTGGAGATCCACCAATGATAAACGATAGATTATAAAGCATAGCTCCCACAAAAAATAACCAAAAGCTTAAGGCATTCAACGCCGGAAAAGCAACGTCACGGGCTCCAATTTGTAAAGGAACTATAATATTCATCATTCCCAGTACAAATGGCATGGCCATAAAAAGAATCATAATGACTCCGTGGGTAGAAAATACTTCATTATAGTGTTGTGACTCCAGGAATTCCATATTTGGTGTGGCCAGCTGTAAACGCATCATCAATGCATCGATTCCACCGCGAAATAACATAAGGAACGCGGAAAGTATATACATGATACCAATACGTTTATGATCTACGGTTGTTAACCATTCACTCCACAGCCAACCATATCTTTTTGTATAAGTTAGAAAGATGCTGATTGCCAGCACGACTACTACTATACTGACCATTGCTCCATATATGAGTGGATCGCCAGTTACAAAAAATTCATCCCATTTCATGGTTAAATCTCCTTTCCTGATTTATTCATGATTGTGTTCATCCGTTTCTGTATCTGTGCCATCTATTGCATCATCATTGTTTTCATGGAATGGCCATACAGGAGCCGGACTGAAATCAAGGTGTGTGGAAGAGTAAGTAGCTCTGCCCATTACTTCCATATCAAGCAGCTTGTTAAATTCCTTCTCAGTTAAAGGATTAGCTGTTTCCTGAACCTCTTTTGTCCACTCATCAAATTCTTCTGGTGACTGGGCTAATACTTCAAATTCCATTTGTGCAAAACCTTCACCACTAAAGTTTGCATTTCGTCCAAAATAAGAACCTGGTTCGTCTGCTGCGATTCTTAAGGTCGTAACCATATCACTCATTGCATATTTTTGACCTGATAGCTGTGGAACCCAAAAGCTAGTGATTGGTCCAAAGGAATATAGACGAAATTCAATTTCACGATCGGTTGGAATGTTTACATAATTGACCGTTTCAATTCCCTCTTCTGGATAGCTGAAATGCCATTTCCAGTTGGAAGAAGATGCATAAATCACCAATGGTTCTTCATCTTCATATCCAGCTGGTGTACTTTCCACTTGGAAGGTGGTTATGACAGTAACAACTGATAGGACGATTACAATAATAATTGGAATTGCGGTCCAAATAATCTCGAGCCATTTATTTCCCTTTTCGTACGGAGGTACATAATCAATAGGTTGTTTAGATGCTCGATATTTCACAATCATATAAATGAAAAGGGTATAAACAACCACTAAGATAACAGCCATCACAATCATTGAAAAAATAATTGTGTCGGAAAGAATCTTTGATTGTGGCCCTTTGGGGTTCAATACCATTAAAGAGTCACAACCTGCCAGTGCCAATAAAGTTGCCAAAGACATGGTGAATAAAGTCCATTTTTTCTTCATGATAGTCTCCTTTCTTGAATGATTTTATTATATTGATAAAGTATTTATACTATTATGATAAAATTTAAAATATCCAAAATTCAAATGATAACACTTATATTTGGATAGGTTTTATATGGAATTTTTGGTATGTGGTAAAGAGAGGAAATATAATCTTTATATAGTTATTTAAAGAAAGGATAAATGGTATTTAGTTATTTGAATCACGGATGATGAGGGGATAATTAAAAGAGTGTATGAATATTGATTGAAAAATAAATAAAGCTACCGACGAAGGATCGATAGCTTAGAGTATATATTGATTCAATTATTTTTATTTAGCTACTGGTGTCCATTGTTTACGAACTTGCTCATAGGCTAATTGTTTGATTTCTGATTCATCTGTATCTCGCGGCGCAAGGACATTTGTTTGATAGCTTTTTCCCATAAAATCTATTAATACTGTAACATTTACCATATAAATCTACTCCTTTTGTTCATTTTACAATGTTTAATAGACGCATCTAAGTGCATCTTTTGGTCAATCTAAAATATTGATTTATTTCCAAGGTTTTAGAGTATAAGTGAAGTGATGTTTCTCTTTAATGGACGGTTTGTCTGTTGAGAGGGTACATTACTATTCCCTTTTTTTCATAACTATAAACTTAGTAACGGGACGATGGAATAAATTGAGAGGTTAAAGGAATTATATAACAATTTTAGTAATATTTCCATAAGTTTCTTTCGTCATTTTTTTTAAAAGTTCGGAGGGATTTCTTTATGTCTTTATTACTGTTTGATCTTGATGGTACGTTGGTGGAGACAACGAGATTGAGTATACCTATTATTCAAGCTGAAATCAAGAAATATCCTCATTTAAAGGTGCCTGAACCAAAAGCGATACAATCGGCATTTGGG
>JAZUQD010000281.1:0-2404 GCA_045605505.1 Pradoshia sp. | reverse complement strand
GACTGGTAGGATGTAATTTTTTCATTTCATCAATTCGTTCATCAATTCATCCACACTATCATATGTCTTTTTAGGCTTATTCGACATTGCTTCCGCTATAGCCGCTTTCGTTGTTTCATTCGGCTCACGATATTCGATCTGAGAAACAAATTCTTTTATCGTCAAAACCAACACCTTTGGCCAATCAATTTCTTTTAATACACTAAAATGAGAATCATTAGTAACAATATACTCAGCATTAGCCGCTACAGCACAATCAACAAACTTATTGTCATCGACATCCTTTTTTATTAGTTCAAAATGAATGTAAATTTCCTGATAGACAGTCGTATGCAATCTTGCAATAGCTTCAACTACGTTACGAGCAATTTCTTTTGTCATTTTTTGTGCAAGGATTTCCTCGTATTCATTCAATATTTCCGTATTGACACACAAACAGATTTTTCCACAAAGCACATCAGTCCATATCTTGTGATACGGACTTCTTGCAGGTAAAGCCTGCAACAAGCAATTGGTGTCAAGAACGATTCGCCGCATAATGATAAGTAGTACGCATGTGTTCCGCTCCCCATTGCTCAATAGTCTCTTCATTGATAATACCTTCATCCCATAAAGCATCTATAGCTTTTTGAGCTTTCTCTGCAAAAAAGCGCGCGAGAACATCTTTGAATTCCTTTAAATCCGATTCTGAATTTATGCTATTCAAAGCATTCATCAACTCAAGTTGTGCAATTTCTTTGTATGACATAACGATATAAATTATTTATGAATACAAAGATAGAAAAATGTGTAAGAAACAAGTTGTTCATTCCTTATTTTTATCTCTTTTATAAGTTCATGTCGAATTATATCACAAACATATAACTTAAGCCCTGCTATTCTCACGAACGGCAAGGCTTCATTACTAATGTTTATGGTTCTTCTTTAATTTAGTTGAAAAGTTGTTATTTAGATTATCCTTGTTTTAGTAAGAGTTTTCTTGATTTAATTGTCTGGAATACAATAATATAACAATAAAAAGGCTAGAATATTCCGATTATTTTTAGTATCTTTATGTCACCACAACTTAAAGATTCTGATAATGCAAGAGCACCCTAGCCATTACAAAAATAGTAAAAATACTGCAAATGCAAAACCTTCTGATATCATTTACGATGATCAGGTTCGTCTTTCTTTTTTCTATCCTAAATCAGAATTGGAGATAGAAAGTGTAGGCATTGTTGACAACATCGTAAACATTTATGCACATGGTTCGCTTGAGTATGGTATCTGTCCGTATTGTGGGACGAAAAGCTACAAAGTACATAGTCATTATATCAGGCATGTCTTTGATTTGCCCATTCTGGGTAAGTCGAGTGTCCTTCATCTTAGAATGCGTAAATTCTTCTGTATGAATCCAGAATGCAAATACCGTACATTTGCAGAACAACCGGGAATCGAAATTTTCCGTTATCGCAGACGCACCCGAAGATGCGAGATTGTCCAATACAGGAATTCACTAAAACATTCTTCCAACACAAGCCACAAGCTACTTTCGGGACAAGGAATATGTCTCAGTGGCTCCGCCATACTTCGTGACCTGCACCGTTTGGAGCCTTCTTCACATCAAGATGTCAGGAGAATCGGAATTGATGATTGGGCGCAAAAGAAAGGAAGAGTCTATGGCAGCATAATCGTTGACCTGGACCAATCCACGGTTATAGACTTGCTTGATGACAGGGAGCAGGAAAGCTTTGGGACATGGCTGGATAAACATAGGTCCGTAGAACTTGCCAGCCGTGACAGGTCTACTGACTATAGCGCTGCAATAGCATCATCAGGGCGGAAAATAACAGAGGTGGCCGACAAGTTCCATTTGATAAAAAACATACAGGACCGTTTCATAAAAGTCCTGTCCGAGCATTATGATGATTATAGGATGATGGTTAGAACCGAAGATAATACATCTGAATACCCAACCGGCAGATCTGTAACCTCCATCAGGACTGAACGCTCTTCCGTTATTGCACGTGAAAAGGTAGATTCAAGGCAGACAATGTTTAATGAAGTAAAAGAGTTACAAATGAAAGGATTCAGGCCTACCACCATATCCAAGAAACTTGGTATATCAAGACAGACAGCCACCAAATATTGTTCTATGGAATCTTTACCCAAAAGGAAAAGTAAGAGCCAAAACGGTTATGAGAAATTTGACCGATACGTGGAAACTGAAGTACAGAAAGGAAAGACCATGTCGGATATCTATCTGGAAATTAAGGGACTGGGGTTTAAAGGAAGTAGAACGCCGTTCTAAGACCATTATCGTTATCTCATTGACGGTCATAGAGGATATCGCCCCAAGGATTATAAACCGACGAAAAAAGAAAGGATTATGGACGAGAGGTCAGAATTGCTTCCTATAAAG
>JAZUQD010000280.1:0-1704 GCA_045605505.1 Pradoshia sp. | reverse complement strand
GAGCATTATCTCGGACAATTAAAAAACCGAGGGTCTCACGAAACGTATGATTATTGCTCATTTCATATATTCTTGTTTTCTGAAGGACACCTGTGGATTCGAGCATCAAGTTATTCAGCAGATTAGCAATTAAATTACCATGGTCATAAACCCATGAGCCATTCCATGGATTCCCGCCTGCATCTACTGGAAGAGATGACTGAGCTCCCATAATATAATGGTGTGGATTGGCATGTTTGATTGCTTCATCTAAAGGAGCTCCATCTGAGCCGCCATCACCAGGCTGTGAAGAAAAGCCAGAATCATTTAATAATTGATTAATGGTATTCTGAACAAGCTCCACATGACTGATTTCCTCTAAAAAGATTCCTCGAAGCAAATCCTTATACTGAGTGTCTTTACCCCTGAAATTGTTGCTCTGAAAGAAAAATTGCATCATTGTGCGCATTTCACCAAATTGACCGCCTAAGGTCTCCTGTAAGACTTTGGCAGCAGCAGGATCAGGCTTATCTGGTTTAATTATATTGATTAACTCTTCTTTGTAATAATACATTCAGGCTTCTCTTCTTTCTTTTTGGATTTATTAATCAGTTGTTGTTACAACATGAAGAGGAGGAGGTACCAACCAGCCTTTTTCTTTGTTTATTTTTAATAATGCAGCCCCGAATTGGGCCTTTTTCATATGGAATTGCCCAAACATTAATGCAATATCTTCACGAATACATTGAGCCATTGCCTGAGCACAGGCAGCAAGTCCAGCGGCAATATCAGCCGTTACAAGTCCTGAAACCTCTTGGTCAGTAAAACGTGCACCAGGAGGAATCGCCTCGATTTGGCTTTCCGGTTTTTCAGGTGGTGCAGGCGGCAGTGCAATACCATTATGCTTTAATAATTCCTGCAGTTGTTTTACATCTGACCTAGCATTGGCAATCATGTCATCTAATAAATCTTTTAAATCATCATCACCTGTATGGTTTTTTAGGGTTTGAAAGCCAGGAATCATGGCCTGTGCACCCATTAATTGTGACCATACAGCAAATACCTCACCATAATGCATTGGTTCTTTTTGCGGATTTCCACTTAAAATACCCATTAATTAGTCGACTCCTTATATTAAATTTGAAGAACTCATCTGTTAATATGAACCAATCAACTGCCAATTATACGTAAAAAGGCAACCGATTGACGGCTGCCTCTACAATAAATATTTTAATGATGGTGTCCATGTCCGCCTTTATGAGGGTTTGTTATTTCAAAACCTGGTTCAGGGAGATGGAAGTATTTAATCCACACTCCATCCAGGAATTCCTCTCGTTTATCAAGCAAAACATCAATATCCTTGTCGGTCCTAACAATTTCGTCATGCTCAGTTGGTGTACTCAATTCAATATCATAGTGAGCATGGTCACCGTGCATATGAGAGATCGCTACTCGGATCATTTTCCCCTTGGCTTCTTCTGTACTCAGTAATTTTTGTAGTTCCTTGGCGGCATTCCGATTTATCTTACAATTCATACTATCTCCTCCAATATACTAGGTCTTTAATAAGTGTAACTCAAATATTTCCATTATTAAAATAATCAAGTATAATATAACTATAAAACTAGTTTTATGGTTATATAGGAGGGGAATATAGATGTCTTGGGAAATGAAAACCGATTATCGAATGCGCTGTATATGCGAAGAAGGTAAACAACAGCTAGC
>JAZUQD010000279.1:0-3477 GCA_045605505.1 Pradoshia sp. | reverse complement strand
GCCACTAATGCACCGCTAATCGCAAATGCGATGGTTCCAATGATACTTAAAACATCCCATGTCATACTTTTTTAATATTCTCCTAACATAAAATTTAAATAATGCTTTAAAATCCAGCTAATTTATCATATCATTTGAATACAATGTTTGGAACGGTCCATTTTTTTGGTATGATAAGAAGAATAGCGAAGTATGAAGGAAGTGACATCATAATGGAAGATACATATGAAAGAGCCATATTGGTTGGTTGTCAGCGTGAAAATATTGACGATAACAGATTTGAATCCTCTATGGAGGAGCTTGAATCTTTAACGGAAACTGCTGGAGGTCAGGCACTTGTACGAATCTCTCAAAAGAGAGTAAAGCCTCACCCGGCAACCTATATTGGAAAAGGGAAAGTAGAGGAGCTCGTTGCATTAGTCGAAGAGCTTGAACCGGATGTCGTCATCTTCAATGATGAATTGTCTCCGAGTCAAATACGAAATTTGGGCAAGGAACTGGGGACACGAATCGTTGATCGTACTCAGCTTATATTGGATATCTTTGCTCAACGTGCGCGTTCTCGTGAAGGGCAAATGCAGGTAGAGTTGGCGCAATTACAATATATGCTGCCAAGATTAGCAGGACAAGGTACTGAATTATCAAGACTCGGTGGTGGAATCGGTACGAGGGGACCTGGGGAAACAAAATTGGAATCCGATCGACGCCATATTCGCCGTAGGCTAGATGAGATAAAAAGGCAATTGGACTCAGTTGTTAAGCACCGTGAGCGTTACAGAGCCCGCAGAAAAAGAAATAACCGTTTCCAGATTGCGCTCGCAGGTTATACGAATGCCGGAAAGTCGACGTTATTTAACCGTTTGGCTGAAGCTGACTCTTATGAAGAAAATCAGCTGTTTGCAACCCTTGATCCGATGACAAGAGAATGTCTTCTGCCATCAGGATACAAAGTTCTTATCAGTGATACTGTTGGTTTCATACAAGATTTACCAACATCATTAGTTGCGGCTTTTCGGTCAACGCTTGAAGAAGTGACGGAATCTGATGCTATATTACATGTGGTAGATTCTTCTCATCCTGATGCCTATAATCATGAAAAGACGGTTCAAAAAATTATTAAAGACTTGGATGCAGAGGATATTCCTCAATTAATTGTTTATAACAAAAAAGATGCTGCCCATCCAGAATTTGTGCCGACATCCAAGGAAAAATCCATTCACATATCTGCACGTCAGGATGAAGGGATTCAACAGCTTCTACAGGAAATGGAAAAGCTGGTTGAAAGCTTTATGGAACCATATTCCGTTAAGATTCCTGCAAGTGAAGGGAAGCTCATAGCCCGCTTAAAGGATGAGACAATTGTTAAATCAAATGAGTTCCATGAAAGCAATGAAACCTATCATTTAAAGGGATTGGCATTAGCAGACCATGCAATCATGGGAATTATTAAAAATTATGAGTAGGAGTAGAAGTACAACATGTTTGAACAATTAAAGAACGGTGAGAGAATAAAAGAGACTGTTCAGGAAACTGAGAAAATGGTTTCTGAAAGATTTTTAGAAATAGATGAAAATGTAGATTTTAATACTGCGAAGGTATTAAAAGCCTTCCAGGAAAATCAAGTGAGTGATGCTCACTTTAACCCATCAACAGGATATGGGTATGATGATATGGGAAGGGACACATTGGAAAAGGTGTTTGCCCATGTTTTTGGTGCAGAAGCAGCTCTAGTCCGTCCGCAAATCATATCAGGAACACACGCTATTTCTACTTCTTTATTTGGTGTGTTACGGCCTGGTGATGAGCTTTTATATATTACGGGGAAGCCATATGACACGCTTGAAGAAATTGTTGGTATTCGTGGAAGTGGCATAGGTTCATTAAAGGAATACCAAATTTCCTATCAATCTGTTGCTTTAAAGGAAGATGGCTATGTAGATTTTGAAGAAGTAGGAAAAGCTATCAAGCCAAATACAAAAGTAATCGGGATTCAGCGCTCAAAAGGCTATGATAATCGACCATCGTTTACGATATCTGAAATCCAAGAAATGATCCAATATGTAAAAGCGATCAAACAAGATGTGATTGTTTTTGTAGATAACTGCTATGGAGAATTTGTTGAGAAAATGGAACCTACTCAAGTTGGAGCAGATTTAATGGCAGGTTCCTTAATCAAAAATCCTGGTGGAGGTTTGGCGAAAACAGGTGGATATATTGCCGGCAGAGCTGATTTAGTCGAGCGCTGTGCGTATCGTTTAACGACACCGGGAATTGGAGCAGAAGCTGGTGCTTCGTTGTATAGCTTATTGGAGATGTACCAGGGATTCTTTTTGGCCCCGCATGTTGTTGGGCAATCCTTAAAAGGGGCAATCTTTACAGCAGCAATGCTTGAGAAATGGGGATTCAATCCTTCACCTACCTGGAATGAACCGAGAACAGACTTGATTCAATCAGTCCAGTTCCATGACAGAGAAAAAATGGTTCTGTTCTGTCAGCAAATTCAGTTCGCTTCACCAGTCAACTCCCATGTGACTCCATATCCTGCATATATGCCTGGATATGAGGATGATGTAATCATGGCAGCTGGGACCTTTATACAGGGTGCAAGCATTGAATTAACGGCTGATGGTCCGTTAAGACCGCCGTATACTGCCTTTGTACAGGGTGGACTAACTTACTCTCATGTTAAAATAGCCATCTGCAAAGCCATCGATCAGATGATTGAAAAAGGACTAATATAGAATTATGAAAGGACTCCTTTATTTTTAATGAGGGAGTCTTTTATTTATGAAAAACCGGTGATTTGAATGTTCTTTATTTTATAAATTAAGTTGATTTTACAAAGATAAAAGGAATTTCTCAAATGTTGTCGAATCTAGTACGTGTGGAGGAGGTGAATAGTAACGAAGGGGTTGTTCCAATAATCCAACAGATAGAAAATGTAAAGTCGTTAACTTAAAAGGGGGTATCAAATGGTTGAATGGGTTCAACAAACAGAGGGTATTTGGCAATATGTTGTATTATTTTTAATTTCGTTATTACCGTTCCTGGATGTGTTTTATATTATTCCGGTAGGTGTCGTATTGGGGATGTCGCCTATAGCCGTTGGGATTATTTCATTTTTAGGAAATTTCATCATGGTTTTAATCTTTGCGGTGTTCTTCAGACAAATTTCCGAATGGCGTAACAAACGTAGAGCGAAGAAAGGGAAAACGGGACCGACAAAAAGAGAAACAAGAGCAAGACATATTTGGGAAAAATATGGTCTTCCAGTGTTCGTTTTATTGTCTCCTGCCATACTTGGGACAGATATAGCTGCTTTAATGGCACTTGTGTTTGGTTCTTCTAAAATCAGAGTAGTTACTTTGACGGGGATCAGTTTGGTCATATGGTCGGTTGTAATGACAGTGGGATCTGTGTATGGATTACAATACATAAACTGGATTTAATATATACATATAATGCAACGCTGTATAA
>JAZUQD010000278.1:0-5069 GCA_045605505.1 Pradoshia sp. | reverse complement strand
CTAAATATATACCCAATCCTAAGGTTATGGCTGGTAGCAAGGAGGGTTACAATAGTTGAAGGAGAACGATTTCACTCATAAACCTTTACTCACAAAAAGAGAAAGAGAAGTATTTGAGTTATTGGTACAGGACAAAACAACGAAAGATATCGCCAAGGACCTCTTTATTAGTGAGAAAACTGTGAGAAATCACATTTCCAATGCGATGCAAAAATTGGGCGTAAAGGGCCGTTCACAGGCGGTCGTAGAACTACTTCGAATGGGTGAATTGGAGTTATAAGATCATTTGATGGTCTTATTTAAAAGTATATGTAGCAATTGATCTAATTACCATTGTTCTTGACAATTCCTTTATGAGTCCATAAATTAGGAAGAGTAGCGAATAGCAAATCACTATACATGTCATTGTAAAATGCAAAGTGAGTGGTTTGACTCTCTACTCTATTTTTGTGTCTAATTATAATTGGAAAACGGACAAACTAATGATAAAGTTATAGACAATCCGTTTTAAAAAATAGAGCTAGAGTGTAAGCAAAAGATAGATAGAGGCGATCTGATTTGGATAGAGAAAACCCAATAGGACTTATAGATTCGGGTGTTGGCGGCTTAACGGTTTTTAAAGAATTTATCAGGCAGCTCCCAAATGAAAACTTAGTATACTTAGGTGATACTGCTAGATGTCCATATGGGCCTCGGCCTATGGAGGATGTACGCAAGTTTACCTGGGAAATGGCTAATTTCCTTTTGAAAATGAAGAATATAAAAATGTTAATTATAGCCTGTAATACTGCAACAGCTGCGGTGCTTGAGGAAATGAGGGCAACATTGCCTATTCCGGTTCTGGGTGTTATACAACCTGGTGCAAGAGCAGCGATTGATGTATCAAAATCAAGAAATATCGGTATCATTGGAACAGAGGGAACGGTACGAAGCAAAGCTTATAACAAGGCATTATTAAGCATTCATCCAAGAGTTCATATTGAAAGTCTTGCATGTCCTAAATTTGTCCCGCTGGTTGAAAGTGGTGAATGGAACAGTGCCATTGCTAAAAAAATTGTAGCTGAAACATTAAAGCCATTAAAAAATAGAAGTATGGACACATTAATTTTAGGCTGTACGCATTACCCATTGCTTACAGAACCTATTTCAAATTATATGGGATCTTATGTGACGGTTATATCATCCGGTGAAGAAACGGCGAGAGAAGCAAGTGTCTTATTAGAGCATGCAGGTATGCTCAACAAGGGAAATCATCAACCAACCTATAAGTTCTATACGACAGGCTCCAGAAGAATGTTTAAATCCATTGCCTACTCATGGCTAGGAGAAGCGGTTGAAACAGTAGAACATGCCAAGCTAGAGCTGTTCTTAGGATAAAGAATAATATAGCCCCCTATGCACATCCAGAAGTGTTGAAAAGCCTTTCTGTATTGCATAGGGGTTTTTGAATTTTTCTGCTTATAAAGGTATAAAATGAGCCAAGCTCCGTATATATGTAGTACAAACAGTCTTAGGAGGAATGGTGTATGCCTTTACGTACGAAATCAATGTTAGTCGCTACGGTACTCATCTCATCTGTTTTAGTGTCAGGTTGCGGCTTGTTCGATTTACCAAAAAAGGAAGAAATTGATCCGCCGCAGGATGTTACGTATTTAAAGGAAGAGGGGGAAGGTGAAAAAGCCGTGAACTCGGAAGATGCGAATACGGCTGAAGAAGCAGGGCAGATCCAAACGGAATTATATTTAATGGACTCAAATGGATTTATTGTGCCTCAAACGATTCCATTGCCCAATACAGAAAGTGTAGCGAAACAGGCGATTGAATATTTAGTGGCGAACGGTCCGGTAACAGAAATGCTTCCAAATGGATTTAAAGCAGTTTTACCGGCAGATACAGCTGTGAAAAGTGTAGATATTAAAGATGGAGCAGCCACGGTTGATTTTTCTAAAGAGTTTAAGGGATATAAGGCAGAGGATGAAAAGAAAATACTAGAATCAGTGACATGGACGTTAACACAATTTGATAACGTAGATAAAGTAAATTTACAAATTGAAGGGAAAGCATTAAAAGAAATGCCTGTTAACAAAACAGCCATTGAAGACGGTACCTCAAGATTGATGGGAATTAACAATGACCATACAGAGTCGACAGATATTATGAATACTCGTCCCGTTACAGTTTATTATATGTCAGGTGAAACAGATCACTATTATTATGTTCCGGTGACAAAAAGGATCAGCAATCAGGAAAAAGATAATGTGGAAGCTGTTGTCAGCAGTCTGATTAAAGGTCCTGGTTATTCCTCACCGCTTGTAACTGAATTCAGGCCAGATGCAGCTCTATTGGACGAACCTAAAATAGAAGACGGCGTAGTGACGCTTAATTTCAATGAATCTATTTATTCAAGCTTTGATGACGAGGAGAAAATTGTTTCCGGCCATTTATTGAATGAGTTAGTTCTATCCTTGACTGAACAAAGCGACATTAAAAAAGTAGCCATCCAGGTAAACGGAGAGAAAGAACTTCTTAAGGAAGATGGCAAGAAGCTGACTGAACCAGTAACACGTCCTGAAACCGTCAACACAGGAAAATACTAAGAATAAAAAAGGTGGGTAAGTTCCTTATGGGGACTTGCCTGTTTTTAATTTGGACAAAATTGGCTATGATGTTTGCACAGGGTGCTTTTTTATTAAATTAGGGTATGCTACACTTAGCATGATGCACACAGTTTAGGAGGTACTTATGAGATTTGATGGTCGTGAGAAAAACGAATTAAGACCCGTACATATAGAAACAAATTATATTAAACACCCGGAAGGTTCGGTGTTAATCAGTGTTGGTGATACAAAGGTGATTTGTACCGCCAGTATAGAGGACCGTGTACCGCCATTTATGCGTGGAGAAGGTAAGGGATGGATTACTGCCGAATATTCGATGTTGCCACGAGCAACAGAACAAAGGACTATGCGTGAATCAACAAAAGGAAAAGTAACCGGGCGTACGATGGAGATTCAGCGTTTAATCGGGCGTGCATTACGTGCGGTAGTGGATTTGGAAGCACTTGGGGAGAGAACAATCTGGATTGATTGTGATGTTATTCAGGCAGATGGCGGAACGAGAACAGCTTCGATTACGGGTGCATTCGTCGCGATGGCCATTGCATTGCATAAGCTTCAGGAGTCAGGGAAAATCAACTCCTATCCAGTTAAAAACTATCTTGCTGCCACATCCGTCGGGATGATTGAAGAGTTTGGAGCGGTTCTTGATTTGAATTATCATGAGGACTCTCAGGCTTTGGTGGATATGAATGTCATTATGACAGGTGCAGAGGAATTCGTGGAACTTCAGGGAACTGGTGAAGAAGCTACTTTCTCCAGAAATCAATTAAATGAATTGCTGGACCTTGCTAGTGAAGGTATGAAGCAATTATTCACTGTACAACAAGAGGCGTTGGGAGAAATAGCAGCCAAAATTCAATAAAGCGTACCCATGTATACGCTTTTTCTCTTGGGAGGAGAAGGTGAATATGAAAACCGTTTTAATTGCTACCAAAAATAAAGGAAAAGCAAAAGAATTTGAAGCTTTATTTTCCCCGAAAGGGATAAAGGTTATAACCTTGTTGGATATTGAAAATGCAATCGATGTGGAAGAGACGGGAAGTACGTTTGAAGAGAATGCTCTTTTAAAGGCAAATGCTATTTCTGAGCTACTGAATATGCCTGTTCTCTCTGATGACTCTGGTTTGATCATTGATGCGTTGAATGGCCGTCCAGGTATTTTTTCAGCCCGTTATGCAGGACCTGAAAAAGATGACCGGGCCAATTATGAAAAGATTCTCGAAGAATTAAAGGGTGTTCCCGCTGAAAAACGAACTGCACGTTTTTATTGTGCGATTGCATTGGTTGGACCGAATATGGACCCAATTACGGTATCTGGAACATGTGAGGGAACCATTGCAGAGGCTCCGGATGGCGTAAATGGCTTTGGATATGATCCTGTATTCTTTGTGCCGGAAAAACAAACAACGATGGCTAACCTGAAAGCGGAAGAAAAAAATAAAATCAGCCATCGTGCGAATGCTTTGAGAGAATTAGAAAAAGTAATAAATGAAAAAGCGGATGAATTCCTATGAAATGTTTAATTGTCAGTGACAGTCATGGCTTAGAGGAAGAATTGAACGTTTTGCATGAGAGACATAAAGATGAGGTGGATTTGTTTATTCATTGCGGCGATTCAGAGCTATCACGTGATGATCGAGTTATTCAGGGTTACCAAACTGTGCGGGGAAATTGTGATTTCGGCGAAGATTTTCCGGAAGATTTAACTGCACATCTTGAAGACTGGTCGATACTCGTGACACATGGGCATTTATACAATATTAAATCTACGCTGATGAATATTAGCTTGAAAGGGAAAGAACTGGGTGCAAATGTCATCTGTTTTGGCCACTCGCATGTAGCAGGAGCTGAAAACATTGATAACTGCCTATATATTAATCCCGGAAGCATTCGTCTGCCAAGAGGAAGTCAGTATAAAACCTATGTCATTCTAGAAAAACAAGGCCAGAATGCGATCGTTGATTTTTACACGCTGTCGGGGGAAAAATTACCAGGCTGGCAATTGAAAACAACACTTTCCTAAATTCAAAAAAAGTTGTATAGTAAGTGAAGGGAATATTCAGATCAGGATTGTGAGTATCCCTTCCCTTCACTACTAAAAACTTTTAAAAAACTTTTTTAAAAAAGTTATTGACTTAAAAAGAAAGTGATTATATAATAATAAATGTCTTAAGGACAACGTAAAAAAATTATAACATGTCCCAGTAGCTCAGCTGGATAGAGCAACGGCCTTCTAAGCCGTCGGTCGGGAGTTCGAATCTCTCCTGGGACGCTAACTAAAGAAAGACGCAAAACCTTTAACAAAGGGTTTTGCGTCTTTTGCATTTTATAAGGATAAAAATTAGAGCTCTTGGGATTGGGGTTTCGTCCAGTCCAGTCTTCCAATGATAATCCGGTTATCTGCAGTTGTATGCAGTATAGTGGTCACTTTTATAACCTGAATAAGCAAAA
>JAZUQD010000277.1:0-3760 GCA_045605505.1 Pradoshia sp. | reverse complement strand
ATTTGAAACCTTCGCTTTGGATTGCTGAGAAATGTACGAATACGTCTTCTCCGCCTTCACGTTCGATAAATCCAAAACCTTTTTCTGCGTTAAACCATTTCACTTTACCTTGTTCCATAATTGTTGCCTCCTAGTGTGGATGTCCACACAATGTGTTACTATCCTTGCTCAAATACCTTAGACGAAAATCAAAATCTCTTCTCAATCTGAAACCGAACAAAAATAATTCTTCTTAACAATAACAGGTATATTTAATAATAGCAAATCATACGGCCCTCAACTTTAAAGTTAGGAAGTATATCCATGTGCATACTTCGAGAATATATCAATATGGATAGCTTTATCGGCGAGAATGATTTCTACCCCAAACAGAGAATACAACCCTTATAAATCTACATTAATAGAAAGGGGTATTGATCCTTCTTAAATCAATACCCTTTAGTGGAAATAACATATTTCACTTTCGAATAGCTTATTTTTGCATTTTTCCAGCTACTCCGCCGCCATCAACTGCCAACGTCACGCCGCTCACGTAAGAAGCCAGGGGCGAACATAGGTAAACAGCTGCATTCGCTTGATCTTCTGTTGTTGCCACCCGCCCAGCTGGTAAGGAGGCTTTGAATGCTTCTGCCTGTTCAGGGACTTCGTTAAACCAATGCTCAATTGCCGGTGTTATCGTCATGCCTGGACATATGCTGTTTACACGTATATTCTGTTGACCCACTTCCAATGCGACAGTTTTTGTGAGTCCATTGATTGCCCATTTGCTGGCGGAATAACCTGCCAGGTTGGGCGCTCCTTCAAGTCCTGCTGTGGAAGCAGTATTCACAATGGCTCCTCCACCTGTTTTCAGCATTTCCTGCACTTCATATTTCATTGCATAGTAGGTCCCATAGAGGTTCACTTGAATACACCGATCGAAGCTATCCGTATCCGATTCTGCAATCGGCGCTGTTTTGACGCCAATACCTGCATTGTTATGGGCAAAATCCAATTGTCCGAAGCGCATGACGGTTGCCTGTACCAAGGCTTTGACTTCTTCTTCAGACGCCACATTGCATGGATAAAAGTCAGCAATTCCGCCTTCTTCTTCAATTATTCTAACTGTTTCCCTTCCCGCTTCTTCATTCACATCCGAAACCATCACTTGGGCACCTTCCCGCGAGAATGCTAATGCACTTGCCCGTCCAATTCCCGAACCTGCCCCAGTGACCAATCCAGCTTTATTTTCCATCATTCCCACAAAAAGTTCCCCCTTAAAAAAATCGTCTAATGCTATTTTATTATAAAGTAAATAAATAGAAGTTTTATATAATTTTGTAAAAATAGTCCTCTTTTATTTCATTGCTTGCAATGGATTAGACAATAGCCAATGTTTCATATCACCCGGTATTTACATTGAGTTCAACATGCTAAAACCAAAAAAGCCACCAAACAATCCATGGTAAAAAAAGACCTGCTAAGCAGGTCCATGATTTCAGATATTCAAGTTTTTAGAATCCCAGACTCCTGATTCGACTAATTTATCCTTCCCTTTATATGCAAAGAGAACGGAAAGAATATTGATGACTAACATGATTAAGATAGCGTACAGTCCTGCTGTATAGCTTCCAGTGAATTGAAAGATATATCCGTAAGCAGGAAGGGCCACAATAGATGCGACTGCTAATCCTAAAGAGGCAGTGGAATATATCTGGCTATACTCCTTATTTCCAAATAAACTTTGGGTCAAAGCAGGCGCCAATGTGCCAATCCCACAAGTTACAAAAGCAAAAAGAATGAGCGCAACGAAAATTATTACCGAGCTGGATGAAGCGAACAATAGAAGGGCAACGGAAATCATCCCTAAAACCATCGTGAATATAGTGGTATTTTTCGAGCCGATTTTGTCATTTAAAAGCCCGACCACGAGTGATCCTAATACCACGCCCAACATATAGACGCCCATAGCGCTTCCGGCAAACGATTGAGTATACCCTTTGCCAACCAGATAAGTCGGGAAATGCATGGAGAAACTAGATATCGAAGTGATTAGGAAGAAGAAGATAGCCAAACCATAAAAAGCAGATGATTTTTTCGCCACCGCCATAGTGACACCCTCTTCTTGCCTGCGCTCCGTTTGGTCTGTTGAGTTTTCCCCTATATCAGCGGTTCCGTATGGGTATAACCCTTTTGCTGGAGACAAGGTTTTAATCAGAAGAAGAACGATAGGAACCACGATAATAATAGCAGCAACTCCGACAGCTACATACGAATATCTCCACCCATGACTCACAATTAAATTTCCGATCAAAGGTTGAGCAAAGGCTCCAATCAGACCGCCAGTTGCCGTCAAAATACCCAGCGCCAACCCATTCCTTTTTTTAAACCATTGGTTGATCAGGACAGGTCCTGCAATCACGGTGATAAACACACCTCCAACAGCCAACGGAATGGCAAACACATACCAACCCCATACCGAATTCATCATGCTGAACACCACATATGAGCCTGCTTGTAAAAAGATTGCTAGAATCAAGAGCAACCTAATATCGTACTTTGCCATCAATTTTCCGCCGAACGGAAGAAATAGCAAGGTCACCACAGCTGATACACTTAAATATAAAGTTAAATTTCCAAGCCCAATGCCCAGATCTTTTGATATCGGTGTTAAGAAAAGACTTGCGGAGTTATTCACTGCCCCTTTTCCAATGCCAACAATTATGCAAAGTCCCGCTAGTATCCACCAAGCATAATGAATTTTTTTCTTGCTTGTCATATAAATCCCCCTTAGTTTATATCTGTACCGAGGAAGCCTAAAATGCTTCCGTTTAGATTTCTCCAATCCCGTTTAACTCAGTTTCATGGTTCCCCATCAACCATGATGGTTTGCTACGAGCTATAGTTGAAGTACTTCTCACTAAAAAGACAGTTGAACTGTAATAATTTAAAACGTTTACACAAATGAATATGTATAATGAATGCAATTTTCTTTTCCTCTATGAGCCTTACTCCCTTAATTCCCTTGGTCACCTCCATCAACTGTCAATTACAAATATTAACACATATTACAAAAATATAATAATAAAAAATTATTAAATGTTTCAAATAATTTTTCGGAATAGCATAAACAACTACCCAGGCGTTATTTCCTTTTCATTTAATCTGTAAAAAGATAAATTCTTGGGTTTACCTGCACATCCAAATCCATAATAAATAAGATTTTCAACTAAATTGCATATACTACCTAAAGTGATCTAAAACGAACTGTTCCAGTATATTTACAACTCCACTGTTGACCAAAAAATAAAGAAAGGAGAACCGATTTGACGGTTCTCCTTTCCCTCTTATAGATATCTCTGACTCATGTTCTTCCCATTATAACTAAACAAAATCCTCTTGCCTTCCAGAACAGGTTCCATATGAATCGTTCCTCCCCACAAATATGGCTATTAATAAAAAATAAGCTTAGGATATCCCAAGCTTATTTTATAAAACGTTCAATATTCTTTTGGTCATCTAGTTTACCTCAAAGTTATAAGTGCTTACTCCCCTACCATTCCATCGTTATCGTTATCACGCATATAAGGATATAGCCAATGATCACTCGTTATAGGCATACTGAAACCTGCATCTTTTGCTTCTTTAATCGTCACTTGTCCATTACCGTTCGTATCCACACTAGAAATATCACCTTTTTGGTTGGAGCTGGATGAATTACTTGAATTAGTTGACTCAGAAGGTTTGCTCTCCGTTAAACCGAGTGAGGCGTTGACTTCAT
>JAZUQD010000276.1:0-4470 GCA_045605505.1 Pradoshia sp. | reverse complement strand
AAAAATGGATCAGCTTTTGGGATTGGATGATATTTGTTGGCAGTATCATTCCTGCATTTGTACTGGGTGTTTTATTTACCAGCCTTGTACGCGGTATGCCAATTGATGCTTCTAAAAATATGTACGCAAGCTTTGGAGATTATTTTGATCCCTACTCGATCGTTGGCGGAATTGCTATGATTGTGTTATGCCTTGTTCATGGTTTAACATTCATCGGCATTCGGACAGAAGGTCCAATCCGCGAACGTGCAAGATCTCTAGTATCAAAAATATATTTGATACTTTTGGCAGGTCTTATTGTTTTTGCTGTACTAACCTATACGATGACAGACTTATTTACAGTACGGCCGGTTGCAACACCGTTATTCCTGCTCGGTGCTGTAGTAACAACTGTATTAGGTTATGTATTCTCAGCAAAGAAACGGGAAGTTCTAGCCTTCGTTATGACAGCTTTAACGATGTTATTCACCGTTACGATGCTTTTTGTTGGTCTTTTCCCAAGGGTTATGGTCAGTTCCATTAGTTCCGAATACAACTTGACTATTATGAATGCAGCCAGTGGACCATACACTCTAAAAGTAATGACCATCGTAGCAGTAATATTACTTCCCCTCGTTCTTGGCTATCAAATATGGAGTTATTATGTATTCAGAAAACGTATTACTGATAAGGAACCGGTGAGTCATTAATGATAAACAAAGAGATTTTAACTATTAAAGGAATAAAGGGTACCATGGCCTTCCTGCTCGTAATTTCCTTGTTACAAGGAATAGCGATTATCATGCAAGCCATTTATCTTGCGGAAGGAATTGCGAACTTATTTAATGGGGAAAAGCTGTCTGAACAGCTTATCCCCTTCCTTTTATTTGCCCTAGCTTTTATGGGACGACACTTTTTAACTTTACTTCGCGATAAATGGATGGACCGCTTCGCCTCTGAATCAGGTACAGTTCTGCGGAAAGAATTACTGGAGAAATTATTTGAATTAGGGCCGAGATTCACCCAATCTGAGGGGACAGGCAGCTTAGTAACAATGGCGTTGGAGGGAGTTTCACAGGTTGAAACGTATTTAAAGTTATTCTTACCCAAGATGATGAATATGTTCTTGATTCCTATACTAATTGTTCTATATATGCTGACAATTGATTTTACATCTTCCGGAATTGTGGTTATTGTACTCCCTATTCTTTTATTCTTTATGGCGATGCTTGGGATTGCAGCTAAACGAAAGGCTGATAAACAATATAAATCCTATCAGGTCCTTTCCAACCACTTCGTCGATTCCTTACGAGGGTTGGAAACATTGCGATTACTGGGATTAAGCAAAAAGTATGACCGAAACATCCAAAGCGTGAGTGAGCGTTATCGAAAAGCAACGATGGGGACACTACGAATTGCTTTTCTCTCCACTTTTGCACTCGATTTCTTCACTTCACTCTCAGTGGCTATTGTTGCCTTATTCCTTGGCCTAAGACTTATGGAAGGTGCCATTTTATTAGGACCTGCACTGACTGTATTAATCCTTGCACCGGAATACTTTTTACCAATCCGTGACTTCGGGACAGATTACCACGCTACGTTGGATGGAAAAAACAGCATGTCTGCTATCAAACGGATTATAAATTGGCCCGTCTCATTAAAACGTAAACGAAATGAATCAATGTTTACTTGGACCAATGAAGATTCCTTAGCGATTCAAAATCTGACAGTCCAACATGCAGAATCTAACCAACCCGCACTGAATAATCTGTCATTTTCATGGAAGGGATACGGTAAAATTGGCATTATTGGTGCAAGTGGCGCCGGAAAGTCAACTTTAATTGATGTACTCGGTGGTTTTTTAAATCCTACCGCTTGCTCTGTTACTATTAATAATCAGACCTATTCCTCATTTAAGGAAATGGGTTGGCAGGATCAATTGCTTTATATTCCACAGCATCCTTATCTATTTAATGATACGGTGCGAAATAACATTACGTTTTACACTCCTGATGCCAATGACGAAGACATCCAAATGGCCATTGATAAAGCCGGATTAAGAGCGGTTTTGGATGCTCTGCCTAATGGGTTGAATGAACAAATTGGGGAAAGCGGGCGTATGCTGAGTGGTGGACAGGAGCAGCGCGTGGCTTTAGCAAGAGCCTTTCTTGATCGAAATCGAAAAATCCTCTTATTTGATGAGCCAACCGCCCATCTTGATATCGAGACAGAATACGAATTAAAGAAAAATATCATTCCGTTATTTGATGATCATCTTGTATTTTTCGCAACGCATCGACTTCACTGGATGACTGATATGGACCAGATCATCGTTTTAAATCAAGGACGTATCGCTGAAATTGGAAGTCATGAGGAGCTAATGAAAAAAGAAGGTCATTATTATCAATTAATACAAGAACATTTAGGGGGAAATGAGGTGCAACATGACTAAGAAAAAAGGCTCTGGATCCATTCTTAGAAATTCGTGGATTGGTCCTTATTTATCCCAAAACAAATGGCTCCTAACCCTCGTGATTGTACTTGGTGTCGGCACGTTCTTTAGTGCCGGTGCTTTGATGTTTACATCTGGCTATTTAATATCCAAGTCTGCCACGTTACCAGAAAACATCCTCCTTGTGTATGTACCGATTGTCTTGGTTAGGCTGTTTGGAGTATCAAGACCTGCCTTTCGTTACGCAGAACGCTTAAGCGGGCACAGCCTTGTCTTAAAAATACTATCCGGTATGCGTGTCCGTTTATATCGGGCCTTGGAACCTAATGCTTTAGATTTCAAATCTCGATACAAAACAGGCGATTTGCTCGGTGTAATGGCTGATGATATTGAGCATTTACAGGATCTATATATTAAAACGATCTTTCCATCCATCATTAGCCTTGTTTTATATATAATGATTGTCTTGGCTTTAGGATTCTTTTCAATCCCCTTTGCCTTAATCATGCTTTTGTTGCTTTTTGTCCTGATTGTATTATTTCCCCTTGTTTCTTTATTGGTAACCCGGGCAAGAAATGCACAGATGAAAAATGCAAGAAATGGACTGTATCAATCCCTGACAGATGCGGTTATGGGAATTGGTGATTGGATGATTAGTGGCAGACAATCCGATTTCATCGAACGCTATGAAAACGATGAAAAGAAAGTCGATCAACTGGAAGCAGGAATTAATCAATTTCAACGAAAACGGAATTTTCTCTTTCAAGTGGCCATATTGGCCATCATCCTGGCACTTGCCTGCTGGGTTACCTTACAAGTAGAAGCCGGACAGTTTTCTCCTATTTGGATCGCAGCTTTTATTTTAGTTGTTTTCCCATTAATAGATGCTTTTGCGCCACTCTCCGATGCAGTAAGCCAAGTTTCAAGTTATAAGAGTTCCCTGGATCGATTGAATGGTTTGCAAGCTGTAAAAGAAGAAGCAAACCCTGAATCTGCAGGAAATTTTGATGAATTGAAGTCACAGGAAGCCTTGCCTATTCGCTTTAATCAGGTTAAATTTTCATACCCTTCCACAGAAACGAATGTTCTTAAAGATTTAACCTTCACTATCCAGCCTGGTGAAAAAATCGCTATGCTTGGTAAAAGCGGATCAGGAAAAAGTACGATTGTAAAACTGTTATTAGGTGCCTATAAGCCTAATCAGGGGGAAATCAGTATAGCAAATGAAGATATTGGTCTTTTGGATTCCCAATTAACAAGCTTCATTTCTGTCCTGCATCAGAAACCTCATTTATTTGATACAACAGTTATGAATAATATACGGCTGGGTAATCCAAAGGCCAGTGATGAGGATGTATACGAGGCAACCAAATTAGTTAAAATGCATGATTATATTGAATCACTGCCAAATGGATATCAAACCCGTATGCAGGAATTGGGAGGGCGCTTTTCAGGCGGCGAACGTCAGCGTATTGCGCTAGCCCGGATTCTTTTACAAAAAACTCCGATCGTTATTTTGGATGAGCCTACTGTGGGTCTGGATTCACAAACGGAACGCAGTCTTCTGCAAACCATTTTTGAAACATTAAACGGTAAAACAATAATTTGGATTACCCATCATTTAATGGGTGTGGAAAAAATGGACAGAGTTCTCTTCCTTCAAGATGGGGAAATCAGTATGAACGGCTCTCATGAGGAACTTCTTCAGACAGAGTCCCATTATTCAAAACTATATAAATTGGATATGCCTCCATTAACCAACTAAAAAATAAGCGCTTGAGACATAATTGTCATCAAGCGTTTATTTTTATTTTATCGCTATATTCTCTTGTTTATTCCAATTTGCTAGGCCATCGTCTTCATCGAATTCTATCATGACATCCACGACACCTTTTTCTGCTAGAATTTGTTTTTTCAAGCGATCTTTAATATCGTCCATATCAGCAACAGTTAAAGACGGGTCAATTTCGACACAGACTTCCACATGAAAGTCTTCCCCTTCTTTAATAACGATAACATTCTGTACATCTTTGACAGCT
>JAZUQD010000275.1:0-1981 GCA_045605505.1 Pradoshia sp. | reverse complement strand
GCTGTATCTGTTCGTCTAAAGTCAGTTCTTCTTGATAATCTTCCATTTTCCACCCTCCTTAATTCGCAGAATATAAATACATCATCCGTGGCGATTGATTTTCAGTCATTAACCCTTTAATCGTGCTTACCTCATCATTAGTGCCTACCCATTGTTGCATTTTCATCGAAAATAATGAGCCCAAGCTCTCTGATCCGACTAAACGAACCACTTGGGCCCCTTTTAAATTCTCATTCTTTTTCATATCGGAAATAGCATCTTCCAAATACCCAAGCTCATCAACTAAATTAATCTCCATCGCTTGACGGCCATCATATATACGTCCGTCAGCAATTTTTCTTACTTCATCCTCAGGCATGCTTCGACCATCCGCAATGACCTTCACAAATTGATCATAGGAGCTGGTTACCATCGACTGGAGAATTTCCTTCTCATCCTCCGTCACTTCTCTGAACGGATTCATTAAATCCTTAAACTTCCCGCTTTTAATAGTGACCATGTCAATTCCATACTTTTCAGCTAATCCCTCGAAGTTATAGCTTTGCATGATGACTCCAAGTGAACCTGTCATTGTTTCAGGACTCGCAAATATCTTATCGGCTGGTGTTGAAATATAATACCCGCCAGATGCAGCCTGCGCACCCATTGATACATAAATCGGTTTCTTTGTTTCCTTTTTAATTTGCCTTAATTTATTATGTATTTCTGCACTTTCCACAACACCGCCACCCGGGCTGTTCACTCGTAAAATAATACCTTTCACTTGATCATTGTCCTTAATAGCATTCAATCGTTCCATAAAGGATCGGTGATTATAGGCTGCAGTTGCAAAATAACCTTCTTCTTCACCCGTATCCTGAATGACTCCTTCTACATCCATAACAACGATTTGACTGTTTACATCCCCTTCTTCAATGATATCCTCCTCAAATAATGTATCCTCAAATAGGCCTGACATAGCAGACTCTTCACTTGAAAGCGATGAGATCGTATTCATAAGAACCGATACAAAAAATATAACCGTGGCTATTCCTAGTGCCAACCATCTTTTTTTACTCATACTTTTTTGTCCCCCAATCTTACATAAGTAGTTTAAATGTTCATATTATTCATGATAAAATTATTATATCACCAAATTGGGTAAAATTAGTATTACGATTACCCAAACCTACAAGGAGGGAACAAGATGGGCGAACGGAGAAATATTTTCTTTTATTACAAAGAGGGGCAAGAAATGTTGGAAAGAATCAACACGATAAAAGAAAACATAGTTAAATATGGGTTTACGACCGTTAATGAACATAAAGATGCCAACATCATTGTCAGCATTGGAGACGATGGTACGTTTCTTCAGGCAGTACGTAAAACGGGTTTTAGAGAGGACTGTTTGTATGCAGGCATTTCTCTGAATAAACAATTAAATATGTATTGTGATTTTTATATCAATGATACTGAAAGTATGGTAGAAGCAGTCACCAAGCCCATCATTGAGGTGAGAAAGTATCCTACAATTGAAGTAGCAATCGATAATGAAATTAGTTTTGAATGCTTAAATGAATGTACCTTCCGTTCGGCATTAATCAAAACACTTGCTATAGATGTCAAAATTGATGATATCTTCTTCGAGACATTCCGTGGCGATGGCATGATTATTTCTACACCTACAGGAAGTACAGCCTACAACAAGTCAGTCAATGGCGCAGTTGTCGACCCATTGCTTGACTGTATGCAAGTGAGTGAAATTGCATCAATGAATAATAATCATTATCGTACTCTTGGTTCTTCTTTTATTTTGGGACCGCATCGCACCCTCTCCCTTCAAGTAAAAGATATTGAAAACGATTACCCGATTATCGGGATGGATAATGAAGCCATGAGTATCCAGGCTATCGATCGATTAGATTTTAAATTAAGTGGAAAATATATTAAAACCGTTAAGTTAAGGCATAATTCTTTTTGGGAAAAAGTACAAAGAACATTT
>JAZUQD010000274.1:0-1665 GCA_045605505.1 Pradoshia sp. | reverse complement strand
CGGTAAAGTAGACGTATTGGTTAATAACGCCGGTATTACTATGGCAAAATCTATTTTACAAACGACTGAAGAAGAGTACCGCCGCATCGTTGATATTAACCAAGTTTCTGTATTCTTGGGAATGAAAACAGTTATTCCAGCTATGCAAAAAGCAGGCGGCGGATCGATTGTTAATATCTCCTCCATGAACGGTATCGTAGCCGGTGCCATCGGTTATACAGATACTAAATTTGCTGTACGCGGTATGACAAAAGCAGCGGCAATTGAATGTGCAAATTACGGAATTCGCGTTAACTCTGTACACCCAGGTGTTATTGCTACGCCAATGGTTGTACAAGAAGATACAAAAGCAGCGGTAGAGGAATTTGCTAAGCATATCCCTCTTAAACGTGTAGCTCAACCTGAAGAAGTTTCTAACTTAGTTCTTTACTTGGCATCTGATGAATCCAGCTACTCAACTGGTAGTGAGTTCATTATTGATGGCGGTTTAACAGCACAATAAACGTCACACGAAAAGCCAAAACCTTTTAAGGGTTTTGGCTTTTTTTACATACTATCAACTTACAATTAAATTAAAAGGCTACAGGCAGTGAATCAAGCCCCTGGGAGGAAAGAGCATATTGCCATTCAATTTTCTCCTGAGGTACATTCAGTCTTAAATTGGGGAAACGTTTTAATAGAGTAGTAAATGCTATATCCCCTTCTAAGCGTGCAAGTGGAGAGCCCAGACATGTATGCAGGCCATGTCCAAAGGCAAGATGCTGTTCTATTTTCCGCTTAATATCCAATCCTTCTGAATCAGTAAATACTTCTTCATCACGATTTGCGGCTTTTACCATCACAAGAACCATATCTCCCTTTTTGATTTTCTGGCCACTTATCTCTACATCTTCCTTTGCAAAGCGTGGACCAACACTTGTAGATGGACCATTGAAACGTAATAATTCTTCTACAGCTGATGGAACTAAACTGAGGTCATTTTTTACTGTTTCGAGTTGTTCTGGATGTTCAAATAGCAACATCGACCCCGTTGCAATTAAGTTTGATGTTGTTTCATGCCCAGCAAAAATTAATAAAGTAATCATTGAGATTAATTCTGATTCGTCTAGACGTTCGCCCTCTGCTTCGATGGCAATTAGCTGACTAATTAAATCATCAGAAGGATTTTCTCTTTTTTTCGCCACTAGATTTTTGGTATATACTCCAAATTCCTGTAAATGCGCTACTACACTAGGGTCTTGTCTCCCCCAGCCCATTCCCTTCGCAATCGCAGAGGACCATATATTAAGTTTTTCACGATCTTCGTGTGGCACACCTAACATTTCTGAAATCACATTAATTGGTAATGGATAAGCATAGTCTTTTACAAGATCCATTTCACCTTTAGATTGAACTTTATCCAATAATTCATCCGCAATTTCTTGAATACGTGGTCGTAATCCTTCCATATATCGCGGTGTAAAAGCTTTTGAGACCAACATACGTAATCTTCTATGATCTATTCCATCTACAAAAAGCATAGATTTGCCAGTAAAGAAGGTATCTGGTGCTGAGGAATCTTCCTCACTCTTAATCTTATCTCTAAAACCTTTCTCTCCGTCAATAGAGGCAGGATCTACAGTGAATTGTTTATGGTTTTTAAGGATTTGAACCGCTTCATTCATA
>JAZUQD010000273.1:0-7523 GCA_045605505.1 Pradoshia sp. | reverse complement strand
TCGGATACGGCCATTGTTTCACCCTTCCATTTGTTCATAATGCAGATACCAAACAATACTACCGGACCTTCGTACGCATATTTGTGCATAGCATTCTCCTTCCATTTTTCGACAAACTAAAAAGGGAAATACCTTGTTACAGGTATCCCCCTTCGTTTAAATATTCCCGTATTCAATTGTTATTCAGTTTCTTCTACAACATCAACGTCGTCTTCTTCGACTTCGCGAACCTCCGCAACTTCATCCTCGCGGTAGATTACGTAACCTTTCTTTCTAAGCTTTTCGATTCTTCTTTCTTCCAGCTTGGTTTTGTTTTTCTTATAAGCGAAAGCTGCTACACCAGCTACGCCTGCGATTAACGCACCAACTAAAAGCTTTGAACCTCTACCTGAAGTTTCATAGTCTTCATAATCTGCTGCTTCAATTTCATTGTTAAGTTCATCGTTTACTAAGATTTCATTTTCGTTCATTTCTTTCTTCCTCCTATAATTGAAACCGAGTACTATTTACTCATAATACGCATTGATTTTTTCGCGTATCTTGCCCTATCTGTTAATTTTGAAATAATCATATTTTGGTGCAATATTGTATGTCAATACCACACAAGGTTCGCCATCTTCCATGACGATTGCGGAATTGTGATCAATCTCGATCAAACCGTCTCGTCCGACATTCCATCCGAGCTCGTCGCCCATTCCTGGTGGTTTTACACCAAGTTCATTGTAGAACTCGCTTAACGACACATATTCGGACTGCCCGTTAATCATACGTTCGTTAAGTTTGTTTTTAGCAGCATCAAGACTGTTAATATGACAACGGAAATACTTATCGAACTGTGGATCATATACCAACGTTCTGCCGTTTCCTGTGTCATAAACACTAGTAGCTGTAGTCGGATGCTCGTCAACTTTCTTCTGAGCAACCTTATCGCGAATTGCTTTCTCTTTCTTTTCGCCGATAGTCTCAACTACTTTTTCCTTATAATCCGCTAAAGCTGTTGTTGAGATCTGATATGCAGTTGCTAAAGCTGCATTACGTCTCGCATGTACGGAACTCGCTCCAACAAGACAAGCTGTTGATGCCACCATAGTAACTGCCGCCGGAATATAAGGTTTCCATGCTGCTTTGACAGTTTCTACTGCCGTTAATGTGTCTGTTCGCTCTTCTTTTTTCTTTTCATCGATAAGTTGAAGAGCTTTCGGTGTTGCTTTTACAGCAAGTATGGTTGTTGTAATCATGCCCGCTATGCCCAGACCTGTAAGAATTTCAGGACTGTGTTTCGACACCCCTTGGCGAATATCCTCAAGGAGGTTCGTAAAGTTTGGTTTGTTCATTTCGCTTTCTCCTTTCTTTGAACAAATGTATAAAAATAAAACTAAAGGAACCCGTTAAGGCTCCTCTAGTTCTTTTCGGAAGTTTTTTGTAACGCTTCAGCTACTTTCTCGGTGACTTTTTCGTCAAGTTCTTTCTGTCCTAACCAGTTAGATGCTACTGATACCACAGCACCTGCTACCGGAACAGCAATTTTAACTACTTTGCCCCAATTAATTTTCATAAAGCATCTCTCCTTTCCATAATAGCCGCTGTTTAATTCGCGACTAATGACAGATTATCACCGTTTCTTGTCACCTGTGTACGGTTTAATTAAATAGTTTCTGTATATACGCGTAATGATTTTTTATTTATGACCTTACTCAGATTTCTTCCAGCTCTTCTATAATGTTGATAAAGAATATCATAAGGTATGCCTAGAATATCTGACCATTCAAGTAATGTATGCGTTTCCCCATTACATTCGACCACAAGCGTGTTACGCCTGTTCATATTCTGTTCTCTATTCGTGGCCCATCTAACATTATTGGGAGTATAATCGCCATCGTTGTCGATGCGATCTAAAGAATAACCATCTTCTTCGAAGTGAGGTAATATAGAAACATCATCATAGAAATTGTGAATACTGTCACGCCATCTATCGCATACTTTTATACCTCTACCTCCATAATTAGTATAATTTTTACAGTTTTCATTATGGCATCTTTGTATCATATTGTAATGCTCATTATATAATTTTGGATGTTCTTTGCACATGTTATGTTTTGTGGCATTTTCGATATGTCTTTCTCTCTGATAACATCCGCAACTACTTACTTTACCGGCTTTTGCATCGCCAATATTAACTACCTTGGTATTTCCGCAATCACATTCGCATAACCACAGACTATGACCGTTGGAGGTCTTTCCGTAGTATTCTATAGCTGTTAATCGACCGAACCTCCTTCCGGTCAAATCTTCTCTTTTTCTTGTCATTATATCCTCCATTAATAATATTCTAAAAAATCAGGACTCGGTCCCCAAGGTGTTTCGATAATATAACACTCAAGTCCATCGTCCATAACTACCTTGTGATGGTTAAAGTCCACCCAGTACAATTCATCTTCCACAGCCCATCCGACCGTGTTACCATAATCGGTAGTTTCTAATCCTAAGAAATCGTATAACTCATTTAAAGTAACATACCCACGTAGTACAAAATTGCGATTTAAATGGTATTCTCCCGTGATAACTTGTTCTATCGTAGATTCAAAATATCGCCCAGACCAGTCGTCATAAAATAATACTGGATCACCACAAGATTCGTCATCTGTTAAACAAGTATTAGCGCATAAACTTTCTGCAGTGATACCAACTTCTTTAGCTTTCTCAATAGCTATGTGATCCATAATATTTTGATGAGCTTCTTCTCCATACAGCTCTTTTAATGCTTCTTTGTATTCTTTAAAAGAAGTATCTAATAAAGCATACGCACTAGCTAGAGCTGCTTGGTTATGTTTGTTTAATACGTTCGCTCCAAATATACATGCCAGAGTTGACGCACCTATTAATATAGTAGGAATATAACTCGGACCAGCTACTCGAACGACTTCTAATTTTGTTAGTTCTTCACCCTTCTCTTCTTTAGCTTCTTTTAATAGAGTTAAAGCTTTCGGTGTTGCTTTTACCGCCGTGATAGTTGTTGCTATTGTTCCAACCGCTCCTGCGCAAGTTAGAATTGTTGAACCGTTGCGCTTCCAAAATACTTTGGCATTGCGTAACATGTTGTTCATTTGTCTCCTCACCTTTCGGTTATAGTTTTGGGTGAAGCAAAAGTCAAAAGAAACAGTGCTCTACCAACTGAGCTAAAAGCTGTTAAACCTTATGGGATTCGAACCCATGACCTCTGTCTCTCATAACAGTCCATGTTTTTATCGCGAATTTCAAAACGACAAAGCTAAAAGAGCCTTTTACAGCTCTTTCAACTTATCTAAATCGTAAGCTTGATTACCATACTTAACCCAATGCATGTTTGTCTTATGACCGCATTTTAATCCTTCGGCATATGCCTCAATTAATTCTTTCACATCAGTCAAACCATATTCATCCTGGATCATCAACTTGATAACCCACGGTACAAATATAATTGCTGATAGTACGAATAAAATCGGCAATCCTACAATGTAACATACTGCCACATACAAACCTCTAATGTTTCTCATGATAAATCTCTCCTTTCGATTATCTTCCATTACAGGACATGTTTGAATCGCGAAAAATGAAAAAGAGAATAGAATCTACTAAGATCCCATCCTCTATAAAATCGCATTTATCCTATCAATAATGCAATACCTCCCACTAATAACAATATTCCTAATAACCCTAATGCTAATATAGTTAATAGTATGGATAATATTACTTTCTTCATATAAATAACCACTCCTTTCCATAAAGGAGCATGATTTAACCGCGAATACCAAAAGGAAGAGCGTTTGCTCTTTCCTTATTTCTTTTTCTTGAATATGAATCGTTTGATTAAACGATAGATACCAATAATTATCAGTATCGCTATAATTGGATCTAGTAAGAGCATACTCACCCCACAGATCATCGCTACCAATACTGCTAAAATCAATAATATAACTACCAATGTTATCATATAAATTCACACTCCTTTCATTATAGTAATTGAAAATATCGCGTGCTATATGTTCTTCCTATCAAAACATGTTTCCCAGCGTTCTCGTGGTATAGGTTTGATTTTAAGAGCCCACATGATTTGTCTGATTGTAACGGTCGGATATAAACCGTCCGTAGCCAAACCTGAGCGAGCGTCGAAAAACTCTTTAAACTTAGGATGTAAATATAACGTATCAGTTAACCACGGATCTATTTCGCCCCACCATGTAATTTTATCGGTAGAATCGAATCGCTGCTGTATAACAGCCAACGCTTTTTCATCCATTTTGAATAATGTACATCGATCGTAAACCGGATGATCGCATTCGTATAACTCGCCGTATGTGGATAAATATATAGAAGGTTTTTCATAGTGATATCTCATATGTACCAACTCCGTATGCGCAGAAATAAAAAAAGGAATAGCATTTGCTACTCCTTAGTAATTTATTTATTGTTTGTAGTATCCAAACATGAAATCTACGTGTTCTCCGTTTTCATCGAGAACGTTGGTCATAAATCCACGTTCGTTTATAACTAAGTTATCGAAGTCTACTCGACATTCTTCGCCATAATTAACGTCTACATAATGCTCCAACGCATCGAGTTTAGCGTAGTACTCGTATGTATTTACCGCTTTGGTTCCTAACATTATAATAACTACTAAAGCTACAACTGCTAATAATCCTTTAAACATTTTCTTCATCATATTACATTCTCCTTTACTATTGCATATGTGTTTAATATTGTTTCATAAAAGGAGTTATTTTTTTCGCGAATTGAGAAAAAAAAAGAGAGAAGCATTTGCCTCTCTCACAACCCATGTGTCGGTTATCCGTTACTCAGCCGTATTTCCTCTGAAGCCAATCCCGGTTGGACTTACCGATATATTTTACGACACCGTCCTGATCGTAAACTATGTACGCCACAAAGTCCTCATCCTTACAAGGTTGAACTACTACTTGTAGATCCGAACCCCATTCGTCTGCCACTTTGAGCTGTACAAGTTCCTCGTCAGACAGTGCGGTAACTTCTACCGTTGTCTTGGTCTTGGTTTCATTGTAATACGCGCCGTTCACAAATCCCAACGCATAAACTGTGATTGCCAATGCTGCTCCCGCAAGTTTCAATAACATTTTCTTCATATTGCATTCTCCTTTACTATTGCGTATATGTTTACTATTGTTTCATAATAGTACTTATTATTTTCGCGAATTGAGAAAAAAAAGAAAGAGACCGAACTTAATCAATCTCTAACGTTCTGAGAACACGCCTCATATCATCACTAGCTCTTTCGAACTGTTTGATAGATGCTGTGAACTTCTGTGCCTCTGGACAGTAGATCGTCAGCCAGTCAAATGCTCTCTGCATCTCGGCCAACGAATCCTCCAGAATTTCCTTTTTTGTTCTTTCATCTGTCATATTTTCATCCTCCGTTTCTTGTGTTTACATTTACCGTTTCTCATAATAGTACTTATTATTTTCGCGAATTTGATTCTGTAGAAAAAAAGAGAATCTGAAATTTATTTATCAGACTCTCCGCCGTTCGGTCACATCTAACAACCACTTCTAAGTACAGTGTCTACGTACTCGTCATATGCTGCTAAGATATCTTCCATGCTTGTTTTGAGCAGATTACGTTCGTACTCATACTCTCTAGCCATACGTTCATGTTCATAGCATCTCCGATTAGACTCGCGACGTCTTTCGCGTTTCTCATCTTCGTCATAAACTAAACGTGTGACGGTATATGAATACTCCTTTCCGCTAACTGAGCTGGTCGATCTAACAGTTTCTATCTTTATATTCATAGTTCATCCTCCTTATATCAATCGTCGTTTTTGTTTCCTATAATAGTACTTATTTTTTTCGCGAATTGGGAAAATGCTAAAAGGAAGAGACAATTCTGTCTCCGCCTTCGATGACTAAAACACCTTTGCTAAGTCATTAGTTTCTAATAAAGCCACATATTCATCTTTCGTAGCATAGAACATTACGATCCACAGATCAATCGTACGGTCTGTCATTCCTGGACAATATACAATTTTCTCAAGCATTGTTACTTCTCGTACCTCAAATATTTCCAGACCAGCAGATTCTATCAGTTGTTTCGCTTCGTCTACCTCACTTTTTAAAGCAAATATGCCCCATTTTTCCATATTAACTTCCTCCTTATTATTTCGTTTCTAGTCATAAAGGAGCATGTTATTTTCACGAGTCGAAGAAAAATAAAAGGAATAGCATTTGCTACTCCATATATACTGTTACTGTTGTTTCTTTAATATGATCGATTTCCTTTACATCATCGACCATCATAAATTTATTCACAATTCCGTATAAATTAATCGCTAATGCCATCCCTATGAATACAACTAATAAGAACTTTTTCATGGTAAATCCCCTCCAAAATTTTATTAGTTTCTTTCATTAAAGGGGATGTTTACACCGCGAAATGTCATCACTACGTTCTCACATAAAAGAAAAAGAGTCTGTCACCAGGACAAACCCTTTTAGTAAATTTGCTTTTTACATAACAAAAGTACCGTATTTATCTCTCAATACTCGTCTCATTTCAGCATTTGCTAAAGCCACATTACGCATGGTTTCCATGGTACTATCCATTTGTTCCTTAAGTCTGTCACCTTGCGCCATTATATCAGCATAGGTTTTAGCTATGTCAGAACACATAGATTCCAATTCTTTACCAATCGTCTCTGTTTTAGCAATATTGCTTATCAATTCTCCTTTCGACATATTACGTATTTTTTGTGTCATATAAATCACTCCTTTCTATAAAGGACGATGATAATATTGCGAAAAAGAAAAGGAGCTGTGAAATCCACAACCCCAATCCTTGAAATCGTATAGTTCGTTATTTCCAACGGAACCAACTTGAAATGCTTTTACCGGGAGATGTGTTGAAATACTCCATCTGCTCCACTTTACCGATGAACCCTGCTAAATATCGTTTACATAAGGTATCCACTACTGGTGTCAACGCCAATCCTGCAGCCAGTGAAACAACCTTGAGATTTACTTCTTTCTTCTCAGTTTTGTTCTTCTCGACTTTCTGAATTTCATCTAACACCTTTTCGTGTTCCTCTGTACCTGGTTCCAGAGTTCCCAGTTTGTCATACATGCGGTTTAACTCCACATCTTGTCGGTTTTTCATTTCTTTCATTTTTTTCTTCCTCCTTAAAAATGTTTTCGAACTTATACGTTCTCATAATAGCATCTGTTATTTTGACGAATTTTCGCCATGAGTTTCAATATCAAACAGTACTTGTTTCTTTACGTACATACTGTCTAAACTCTCGCCTAATTCGAATCGGCAAATATCCTTCATCGGATCGGATAAGTCAATAACGAAAGTGCCAGATGATTTTGGCTTATTTGCTTTCTCAACAAAATATGTTATTGCTCCTCCTATAATCATACCGATGACTATCATAACTACATAGTCCATATATACCTCCTTTCGATTTGAAATGTTTTTTATAAAAAATCCCCTCCGGGAAATTTTACACTAAAAA
>JAZUQD010000272.1:0-8887 GCA_045605505.1 Pradoshia sp. | reverse complement strand
ATTAAAAGGGTTAACCGGGCTTGTCAAATCGGCTGCCGTATTCAATATCGGAGTTGTCAACCCAGCTGTAAAAATCAACGCTGCTGCTTCACCAAAAATACGGCCTGCTGCCAAAATAATACCTGTTATTATTTGAGGCATTGCTGTAGGCAAAGCAATTTTTACTATCGTTTGCCATTTGGTTGCCCCAAGCCCGAGACTCGCCTCTTTAATACCAGCTGATACTTCAGAAATAGCTGCTTCACTGACACGTGTTAAACTTGGCAAATTCAAAATCGTTATGGCAAGTGCTCCGCCAATGATGGTGTAGCCCCAGCCCGTAGCTGTTACAAATACTAATAGGCCAAACAAACCAACTACAATAGATGGAAGTGATGCCATTGTATCAATACATAAGCGGATAAATGATAGTAACTTTCCTGGTTTAGCGTATTCCGCTAAATAGATACCTGCCCCAAGTCCAAGCGGTACCGAAATAATCAAGGTAATGACTAACATGTAGAACGAGTTAAACAATTGATATCCTATTCCACCACCAGCAACCATATTACTGGATTTTCCCGTTAGAAAAGCAGGATCCCAAAAGCCCCAGCCCTCTTTAAGAATTTGAAAAACTAAGAAACTCAATAAAATAACAACAAAAACAGCTACTATATAAAAGATGCTCGTCCATATTTTATTTACCGTTCTAGCGTTCATTTCTGGGCACCTCTATTCCCGATAAATCGAATAATCATGATGAATAAGAATGACATGAATAAAAGAATTAGTGCCAAACTCCATAGCGCATTATTCCAAGCAGTTCCATTCAGCGTGTTCGACATGTCCATCGTTAAGATACCTGTAAGTGTTGCCGTCGGATCAGTTAAACTGCCAGGTAATTTTATCGTATTTCCGATAACCATCTGAACAGCCAACGCTTCACCGAAAGCACGTGCAAGCCCAAGGACAATCCCTGAATAAATTCCATTCTTTGCAGCTGGAATAATAACTCTGCTGATTGCTTGCCATCTAGTGGAGCCAAGTCCATAGGATGCCTCCAAAAGTTGTGCAGGTACATTTTTCAATGCATCAGCTGTAAGTGTTGCAATAGTAGGTAAAATCATAATACTTAGTACAATAATACCCGCTGCCAAGCTGAATCCCACTCCACCAAATGTGTTTCTTAGGAATGGAACTAACAAAGTCACACCAAGCAAACCATATACAACAGATGGGATCCCCACTAGCAATTCAAGGACTGGCTGCAGAACTTTCTTACCAAATTTAGGAGAGATAAAATTCATGAATATTGCCAGTGCTATAGCAATAGGTGCACTAATAAGGATTGCACCCAATGAAACAAGAATGGAGCCGACAATAAAAATTAATGCCCCATATTTCCCTTCACTTGGACTCCAATTTGTTGAAGTTAACATTTCCACTAAGGAGATATTACTAGTTGTAAATGACTGTATGCCTTTTCCAGTTATAAACACTATGATTGCCATTGTTGTTATAACAATTAATAGACCACATAATGTGACTAGAATTCGTCCGATATATTCACTTTTCCAATAGTTAATTGGTTTATGATCCTTCAAAGATTTCCCTCTCCCTTCCAGCAAAATGACAGGAACAGGACTGACTTAATCAGTCCTGTCTTTTCTTTAGGGTTGATTTATTTTTCAAGCATTGTCATTGGAATATAGCCCAATTTTGTAACAACTTCTGCAAATTCATCACTCTTTATGAACTCTAAATATCCTTTTACAGCTCCGTCTGCTTCACCTTTCGTTACCATGTATTCATAAGACCAGAAAGGATAGCTTCCAGCTGCTACATTTTCAGCAGTAGGTTCCGCTCCATTTATTTTGACTGTTTTTAAGGATGTATCTTTTCCTTCAGTCATATAGCTCATAGCAAGATAACTAATAGAACCAGGTGTGGATTGAATAGCTTTTTCTACTGCCCCGTTGGAATCTTGGTTTGTTCCTATAGAATCATTAATGTTAACATCTTGCATAATGGTTTTTTCAAATGCATAACGTGTACCTGAAGATCCTGGTCTGTTGACAACATTAATATCCAAATCCGCTCCGCCAACTTCTTTCCAGTTTTTGATCTTGCCAGTAAAGATTCCTTGAATTTGTTCAATTGTTAATTCTTCAACGTTTGTATCTTCATTCACGACAATTCCATACGCAATACCAGCAACTTTATGGTCTACCAACTCTTTTGCCAATGCTTCATCTTCAATCTTATCTGCTGAAGGAAGATCAGAGTTACCAATATTCACTGCACCACTTGCTACTTGATTAATACCTGTTCCGCTTCCCCCGCCTTGAACAGTTACCGAAACATTCGGGTTGTTAGCCATAAATTCATTTGCTGCTTCATCAGCCAAAGGCTGTAAAGCTGTAGAACCGGCTGCATTTATTGTTCCTGAGTACCCTTCTTGAGAGGAACCACCTTTTTCATTTTCATTATCGTTTCCGCAAGCCGCCAGCAATCCTATCATTAATAATAAAGTGATTATAAATGTTGGTTTTCTTTTAAACATTTTAATCCTCCTGTTTACTCTTTTTTTAAATTTAAGTACTTTATCCTACACATTCAATAGTAATAGCCGAATTTAAATACGGTATTAAGGAATTGTAAATTCTGTGTAAAGATACGATTATTTATTGTAAATGATTGTTTCCATAATCCAGTCCTAACAATCACGTAACGTTCGATAACCTCCTCTAATCCCTCATTCATTTTATTGGGTAAGTTAAATACATCCTTTTATGAACTACCTAACTGATCGTGATAACAGCTTACTTATATATTGGTTATACGATTTTTTATACTGATTCACTTGTAGATATACTCTCCTTATAAAGAGATTTCATTCTTTAATTTAGGTTAAAGATTGAGGGGAAGATATCTTTTTTGGGAGTAAATAATATTTATAAATTCAATTACGTCGGGGAAGAAAATACAAGTCATATCATGATTTGTCGATATCCTTGAGCGCTAAGCGTATTCTTTTGTTATTAATTAAACCGTAAACCACTAAAAAATACTTATAGAGGGGAGTATTTGAAGTTTTTTAATCAAATAGATAAAAAAATGACTAAACGGCCTTTGCAGGAGTGCATCGGTAGTTTAGTCATTTTCTTTATTCCAAATATCTGCTTAATAGATTAGTTCACACGGGTGAAACTTCTCTATTAATCTACTATTTATTATTGTTTAGCACGTTCTTCTTTTAAATCAAAGTATTTTTCGTAAACTTCTTTCGCGATCTCAAGGTTCATCTTATGACCTGAAGAATTTTGATAAGCCCATGGTACTACAACGCTCATGGCAATTTCCGGATTTTCAGCTGGAGCGTATGTAACAAAGGTTATATTATAGGTTTCTGGCTGTGTAGTGCCTGGTTCCCATTTAGGACCATCGTAGAAGGCTTCCGCTGTACCCGTCTTACCGGCCGGCTTATAGTCAGCATTTCCAAAATAAGAATAAGCTGTTCCCCCAGTAGATTGGGTTACTTGCCTGAACCCTTCTTGTACACGTTCAATCCACTCAGATTTCATAGGAAGAGTATTCAGCACTTCCGTTTTGACCTCTTTAATAACCGGTCCAAGTGTCTCACCTTTTTCATCATCCACTGGTTCACGTACTTGTTTTAAAACATGTGGTTTAATACGGTTCCCGCCATTGGCAATAGTTGAGACGTATTGAGCCAGCTGTAATGGTGTATACGTATCGTATTGGCCGATGGAAAAGTCCATTAATAGACCAGGGCCCTGCGATGATCCTTTATAGCCAATTTGTTCACCCGGTAAGTCTATTCCTGTTTTCACGCCTAAACCAAATTGGTTGTAATAATTCCTCATTGTAGCAAATGCTGAATTATCAACTCTTAAGGATGCTCCCGGAACATAATTACCATTACCTAGCGCAATCGCAGTTTTAAACATGTATACGTTGGAGGAGACTTTAAGTGCTTCAATATCGCTAATATTACCAAAGTTCTTCCATGATTTTTTGTCAGGTGTTCCTTTAATTTTCATTGGACCATCATAAAGGACTTGTCCAGGTTTTATAGCACCCGTTTGATAACCTGTTAAAATGGTGGCTCCCTTAACAGAAGAACCCATGGCATAGGAGGAAGTAAATGTTCCCAAAGCCATATCATTCATTTGCATCTTCCCGTTATCATCTGCAGCATATTGCTTACCAGCCAAGGTTAGAATTTCCCCGGTATTTGGATTTGTTACAACAACAAACGCACGATCCAGGTATTTTGTATTCCCGCTTGCTTTCTTTTCTTTCAGTTGCTTTTCAATAATCTCTTCCGTAGCTATCTGAAGGTCCATATCAACCGTTAATACAAGATCTTTACCTCTTTGCCCTTCGGATATAACTTCCGTACTGACAATATCACCGGATGAATTCGTTACATTCCTAATTTTTTCCTGCTGTCCGCGTAATAAATCTTCGTACTGCTGTTCCAAGTATGATGTACCAACTCTATCATTTCGACTATAGCCTCTCGCTAAATAATAGCTTGTTTTATCAGATGGCAATCCTTCACTCGAACTTGATACTTTACCTAAGACAGATTTAAGAGTATTCCCATACTCATATTTACGCTCCCAATCCGTTGTTGTATCAACACCTGGAAGAGATTCAATCTGTTCATTTACTCTTGCTACTTCTTCATACGTTGTTTCATTATTCTTAACAATTTGCGGAGTTAAATAATAGCCGGAAATAAATTTACTATAGATTGCCAGCACTTCTAATTCACTTTCACTGTAATCGATTTCCTTCTCAGTAATGCGATCGAGCTGCAATTTATAAATATCATCATCAGTGAGCTTTCCATCACTTAGTTGTTGATATTCTTCTTCCGTAATTTTCTTCTTAGCCGCTTCAGGATTATTTAGAATCCAGAAATCTTTCATATCTCGTTCACGAACTTTATCTGTACTAACCTCAATTAGCTTGGACAGTTTTTCAGCTGTTTCTAGCATTTCCTCACTTGACGTTTTTTGTGTTCGTGTGTACGTTATGGCATATAAAGGTTGATTATCTACAATGGTTTTTCCATAACGGTCATAAATTTTTCCTCTCGGCACAGAATTGCTCACTGTTACATCTTCTGTCCGCTCTATTTCACGTTTATAGTCATCTCCATAAACAATCTGAACGATTCCTAAACGGAGTATTAATGCAGAAAACATCACAAACACTGCAAAAAATAGTAAATTCAGGCGAACAGGTACATGTTTTTTCTTTTTCTTTTTTCTGACTTTCAATGTCCCCATCCCTTCTAACAACGCATTTCTTATCATTTTATTATCAATTTTTAAAGATTAACAGAAGTAAAAGATTCCAGCAATAAAAAAATAACTTACATCTTAATATCCTTCATAAAATAATAAACAAAGATATGTCCGGACCCCAATAACAACAATAATATTTTAATCCCCGTACTTTCAGGCAAGGTTTTTATAAATAAAATAAAAACGAGAATCGAGACGGCTCTTCCCAAATTTAAAAATAACTCACGGACTACGATATATTCAATCCGGTGTTCTCTCGCTTTCCATGACCGCCCTATTACATCATACGTGACAGACATGTACGGGACAAGCAATAAGGGATAGGCAACAGCGAGAATAGAACCATATGTAAGTAATTTAGGGAATGACACCTGGTAAATCAGAAAAAAGATAGCACCGTACAGAAATAAGGCTCCAGCCAGCATGGACCATTTACGGTAGGGAACCTTTAAATACCTGCTGACTAAAAAATAGGCCACAAACGATATGGCTGAATTAATGAGACCGAATGTGCCTAGAGCCATTTCACTGCCCGTTTCGACAAATACAAAGACAGATACAATAAATAGAAACGTCCCTTCTCTGAGCCCTTGCGAAAAATTGGCGTACGTGATTCTACCCCAGTCCTTGTTATGTTTTCGTTCTTCTAAAATACGTATCAGCCTATACTTTCCATCCGCTGGTCTGCCTTTTAATAAGAAACTGATAAGGACGGCCACGATAAACAAACATAACGAAAATCCAAAAATGAGCAGATAACCATTATTATCAGTGAAAACGGTAATAACATACCCGGCAAAAAAAGGACCAATCATTCCTCCAATTGATCCAGTTATCCCTTGGAGTCCATTAAATGTATCTCGCGTCTCAGGTTCAGTAATTTCAAACGTCAGTAAGTTATAGGCAAGCCAATAAAAGCCATAACCTACTCCAAGTAATCCTCCAATAATAATTAAATAAAAAGGAACCGTGGAACTTAAGGTAAGGACCGCTAAATAAAATGCAGCTAAAAATAAAATCCCTAACCTAAGGACAATAATACGATCAATTCGTTTAGCTAATTTTCCGGCCAGTATAAAGGTAAATCCCTGAAGGAAAACAACTGATAAATTATAAATTCCCAGGTTGATTAGAGCCTCTGATTGTTTCCATAAATAAATATTTACGAATGTGTTTGAAAGTGCTGTACTTAACGAATAAAGGGCTCCAATTAACAAAAGTATGTAAAGTTCCTTATTGGCTTTTATTTTATTGACAAATTGATTATCGATTTTCATAAAAAACTCCCCTTCAGTTAACGGTTAGTTTTCCAGTAGATAATCGTGTTATGTAGGTTAAAGTTATTTGGTAATTCTTAACAATCCTGTTTGTTATTTTTAGAACACAAAAGGGATACAGAAAACGAAGCGAGTCCGTTTTCTGTATCCCTTTGAGTTAAGCATTTATTTTGCTGCTTTATAGCGTTTAGAAACTTCATCCCAATTTACTACATTCCAGAAAGAATTAATGTATTCAGGACGACGGTTTTGGTAGTTTAGGTAGTATGCATGCTCCCAAACATCTAAGCCAAGAATAGGAGTTTTTCCATCCATTAATGGGGAATCCTGATTAGCAGTACTGTAAAGATCTAATTCACCATCTTTAACTGTTAACCAAGCCCAACCGGAACCAAAACGAGTAGTTGCAGTTTTAGCAAACTCTTCTTTAAAGTTTTCAAAAGTTCCAAATTTAGCTGCAAGAGCTTCAGCTAATTCTCCAGTAGGTTCTCCACCGCCGTTAGGAGATAGAATTTCCCAGAATAATGTATGGTTAGCGTGTCCACCACCATTATTTCTAACAGCCGTACGAATGCTCTCGGGTACAGAGTCAATGTCAGCTAGAAGATCTTCTAAACTTTTAGCTGCCAATGCTTCCTGTCCTTCTAAAGCATTGTTTAAGTTAGTTACATACGTGTTATGATGCTTTGTGTGGTGAATATTCATTGTTTCTTTGTCGATATGAGGCTCCAGTGCATCATATTCATACGATAATTGTGGTAAAGAATAAGTCATAATTCTCTTCCTCCTAATAATTGAATGTAAGCACTTTCGAGCAATTATGTAAATTAATATGTTACGAAAGTCTATACCTTTAGATTAGCAATTGAATCCGTTTATTTCAACCTTTATGCCTTATCATAATACACGGATAAAGAAATACACAATCATGATAATCTGAATAATAAATTTTGTAATCACACTGCCGACAAATCCAAGAACGGAACCTGTACCGATTTTAAGAGCATTCTTTAACGATTGTTTGTGCACCAACAATTCAGCTAAAACGGCACCTAAAAACGGACCTATTACAATGCCGAGAAAAGGAATCACAAACGGACCAACCAGTAATCCTATTGTACTACCCCATACCCCTGCTTTTGAACCTCCGAATTTTTTTACTCCATATAAATTAGACAAATAATCGGCTCCAAACAAGAGTAAAACGAACATTCCCTGTACGATCCAGAAAAACCAAGAAAATGGTTCAAATGAGAAGAATACACCATATAAAAGCATTCCTCCGACTATAAATAGGACACTCGGAATTACAGGATAAACCAATCCGATAAAACCAATAATAAACACCAGCCAAACTACTAACCAATACAACCATTCCATCTACATCACTCCTCTTTTGCTTAATTAAATACCCAATCCATAAAATCTAACACATTTTTTCGAGTTCATTCGTCAGTAAAGCAGATCCTTCTTGTCATCTCGACATAACCCGGATAGAATAAAGAATGAAACTCAAAAAAAGGTGTTGTAGCCCATGAATATATTCTCACAATTTATTAAAAGCCTATACTCGCCGAAGCATATTGCTTCCTTCCGCTTTCAGGGTATTGGCAAAACGATCCTCTATGCTTTTTTACTATCTTTGTTAACTATTTTACCATCTGCTACTTATCTTACGAATTATATCCTTGAGGGGACAGATCGTATGGCAGAAGCATTAATCACAGATTTCCCTGATTTCGAAATTAAAGATGGCAGACTATACTCAGACGAGAAACTGCCTGTCATTATTGAAAAGGACACAGTCACATTTCATTTTGACAGTACTGGCAGCCTAAAGGCAAATGATATTACTAATATGACTGATATCGATATCGGAATTCTCCAGGATGAACTAGTCCTCTCTGCAAATGGCCAAACACAAACTCTTCCTTATTCAATGATATCAGGACTCGAATTGAATAATGAGAAGACAAGCGATTTTATTAAATCTTCAAAAGCATCCCTTTACATACTAATCGGCCTTTGCATTATCATGATGTATCTGTTTACAACGGCTATCTTCTTCTTGGAGATTACACTTCTGGCCTATATCGCCGGACTATTTATCACTTCTATGGATAGGAAAGCTACCTTTGGACAACAGTGGAGATTGGCCACCTACAGTTTTACTTTAGCGGTTACGTTCTTTACCTTTATGAATTTTATTCAGGTACCGGTGATTGGAGACGTCTATGTTAAATGGTTTATCACATTAATGATGATCTACCTTTCTGTAAAAGAAATGCC